>JAXJWR010000035.1:0-2999 GCA_036307905.1 Acutalibacteraceae bacterium | reverse complement strand
CTATAAGGACGAGAATGGCGAAACTATGGGCTACACCGCTGATACTATCATTATTCCCAGCAACCGTCCCCTTCTTGAAATGATGGTTAAAAAGGTGCTTGGCTCTGAGAAGGAGACCGGCGGCAACCTTAACAATATCAACGTTCAGTTCGGCAACTGGAACCTTATCGTTCTTCCCGGTTGGGAGGCGGCTGAGGACGAAATTATGATCATGTCCTCTGAGGCTAACAAGAACCTTATGGGTAATATGTTCTTCAACAGAATTCCTCTCTCCATCCGCAACTGGATCGACGATCTCACTTGGAACTTTATGTGGTCGGCTTATTGCCGTATGGGCGTGGGCTTTAATACCTGGAAGCATATTATCCGTCTTAAGACTACCAGCGCAACCAACGCAGACGCTCTTACTGCGTAATTTTGGGAGGGACTAAATGAGAGTTCAGGAGTTATACGATCAGGTAGCAGGGCTGGGCTTTGAAAAGTCCCTTGAAGATGATGACTGGTTTTACCAGGCGGCAAACAGAGCATTATTGCAGGTCAATTTTTTAAGACCTGCAATAAGCTCCTACGTCATAAATCATAAACCTATGAGGAATCTGGTCGAGGGTGGATTTTCACCTGTTGAAAGAAGCGAAGATCTGATCTATGAAGCCCTTGATGCCAAGGCTTACTATTTTCAGGCTGACGGTATAGGCACTCTATACATAGAACGTTATGATACTAACAGCAATACCTGGGTTCTTGTGAATATGATAGAGCTGACCGGCACAAAGAGATTTTCAGCTTACTCCGGCTTCTTTAAGGACTGGCGTAAGTTTGTTACAGGAAGAGTCCGACTCAGATTTTCGGGAGAGTATTTGTACTCAGTAAAATGTGTTGCCATGTATGAACACGTATACAGCGACGATCTTGCAGATATACCTGCTTATGAAGCGTATACAAGATATGATCTTACAATGCTTACTGAGGACTTCTTAACACTTGCAACACCCCCGATAACTGAAGATGAGGAATATGAAAAGCTTTCGGGAGATTACGAGGTTGAGGGCGGGAAGGTAATACTTCTTCCTCACGACGTAACCGGATGCTTTAAGGTACTTTATCACCGCAGACCACAGGAAATGATCAATAAGGGTATTGCTGCCGAAGATGACAGCGTAATTGATCTTGACGAAGAACTTTGCACTTTGCTCCCGGTGCTTATAGCATCGTATATATGGCTTGAAGACGAGCCGGACAGAGCGCAATACTATAACACTTTATACCAGCAGAGAGCAGCAGAAATAGTATCGAGAGAGAAGAACTTCTCACCGGTGCATATAAGCAGCTGCAACAACTGGTAACAGAAGGGAACTAAATGGGAAGTCTTGGAAGTAAAACTACGTACAATGCCTACTACGGCGATTTTCGAGGTGTAGATTTCTCCTCGGACCATACGCAGGTAGATAAACAAAGGCTTGCGTATTTAGTGAATATGTATAAAGACTATCAGTCGGGACAGGGCCGCGCGCTGGAGACCATACCGGGATTCAGAAGACGGGTGGTGCTTCCCGACGCTCCCGCCATTTACGGCATACACAATATAAAAATTCGTAAGGGCGGGGAGAATATTACGCGAGTGCTAATACACGCGGGAAATAAGCTTTATCACTGGCACAATTACCCGCTTAGTCTTAACGTAGAAATAAGAGAAACAATTATTCTTCCTGAAGGCGTCATAGACGAATCTTCAGGATTAACTACCTACAAAGTAGGTCTTAAAGACAATGTATTTAAAGTGAATAAGCTTACGCTTGTCACCGGCGAGCTGATTCACGCATACAACTATACCGACAGAGAGCTTACAATACAATCCAGTACGCTTAAACAAGGTGACAGAGTTTACCTTACATATGTAGAGGGAGAAATTGCAGAACCTTTGTATGTGGGGGTGGAGGAGATAAAAACATCGTCCTTCATATTTAACAACAGACTATATCTCATAGACGGTAAAAATTACCTTGTTTATGATGGAGATAAGGTGGAAAGCGTGCTTGAAAACGCTTATATACCCACCACATATATTAATATAATCCCTGCCGGTGAAAATGCCGATATAGGCACAGAATACGAGCAGAGGAATATGCTACAGCCGAAGTTCAAGCATACATTTATTGCAGACGGTACGACAACCGAATTCTACATGAATGAGAGGGAGCTTGAAGAAATATCCGAGGTTAAGCTTTACGGTGAGGTTGTAACAAACTATACTCCGGATCTTACAGAGGGTAAGATAACATTTGACGCTGCACCTGCAAAGCCGGAGGACAAGGGTTACACCGAGTTTTATGCAGGACTTGAGATAACGGCAAAGAAAACCTTTACAAGCGTGTCCGGAGTAACAGAGCATAGAGACAACATATACGAGCTTATAACCGAGTGCAGATTTTCCTGTGTATTTGATAACCGCGTATTTTTCTCCGGAAATCCTGCCTATCCTAACCACGTATTCTACTGCGGAAGAAATATAACAGGATATGTAGATCCCAGTTATTTTGGCGTATACAACTATATGCAGGACGGTGTAGGTATTACACCTATAACCGGAATGATCCCTGTTGCAGATAGCTTGGCAGTGCTAAAGGGAGATACACAGCAGGACGGTTCGGTATTTTTCCACACACCAACGCAGACGGGTGAGAACCTTACGCCTGTAGTATACCCTTCGGCGCAGGGTCTTAACGGCATTGGATGTCTTGGTGCTTGCATCAACTTCCTTGATGATCCGGTGTTTGTATCTAAGCTCGGAGTTGAGGGCATTGGACAGCTCAGTGTCAGACTGGAGCGCTGCATCGAGCACAGATCAACCTCGGTAGATGCTAAGCTTGTAAACGAAAATCTTGAAAACGCCATACTTGAAGAGTGGAACGGATATCTTGTACTTTTAGTTGACGGAAAGATATATCTTGCCGATTCGAGACAGAAGTATGCAGATCAAACCGGTATTGCACAGTATGAGT
>JAXJWR010000034.1:0-2006 GCA_036307905.1 Acutalibacteraceae bacterium | reverse complement strand
GTTACCACGAATAATGGAGGTGCAAACAATGGCTCAGAAAATTATAGGTTACATCAAACTGCAGATCCCCGCCGGCAAAGCCACTCCGGCTCCCCCGGTAGGTCCTGCGCTGGGACAGCACGGCGTCAACATCATGGCGTTCACTAAGGAATTCAATGAACGTACCAAGAATGACGCAGGTCTCATCATTCCGGTAGTTATTACCGTTTATGCAGATCACTCGTTCAGCTTCATCACTAAGACTCCCCCTGCAGCAGTCCTCATCAAGAAGGCTTGCGGCATCGAGAGCGGATCAGGCGTTCCGAACAAGAACAAAGTTGCAAAGATCACCAGCGAGCAGATTAAGAAGATCGCAGAGCAGAAAATGCCCGACCTTAACGCCGCAAGCGTAGAGGCTGCTATGTCTATGGTAGCAGGTACCGCTCGCAGCATGGGCATCGAAGTAGTCGATTAATCTCTCTCGTGGGAGGAAATTTCCGATTTAACCACTTATTGGGAGGTAAAACAATGAAACACGGTAAAAAGTATAACGAAAGCGCAAAGCTTATCGAAACCGGTAAGCTTTACGAAATCGGAGAAGCTTGCGAGATTGCTTGCAAAGCAGCAACCGCTAAGTTCGACGAAACTGTAGAAATCCACGTACGTTTGGGTGTTGACTCCCGCCACGCTGACCAGCAGGTTCGCGGCGCAGTAGTTCTCCCCAACGGAACCGGTAAAACTGTAAGAACCCTCGTTCTTACTAAGGGCGACAAGGCTAAGGAAGCTCTTGACGCAGGCTCTGACTTTGTTGGAGCAGAGGAACTCGTTGCCAAAATTCAGAACGAAGGCTGGCTCGATTTCGACGTAGTAATCGCAACCCCCGACATGATGGGTATGGTTGGTCGTCTTGGTAAGGTTCTCGGCCCCCGTGGTCTTATGCCTACCCCCAAGGCCGGTACCGTTACTCCCGACGTTGCTAAGGCTGTTACCGAAGCAAAGGCCGGTAAGATTGAGTACCGTCTCGACAAAACCAACATCATCCATTGCCCCGTAGGTAAGGCATCCTTCGGTAAAGAAAAGCTCGAAGAGAACGTTGATACTCTTATGACTGCTATTGCCAAGGCTAAGCCCGCTGCTGCAAAGGGTCAGTACATCAAGTCCTGCACCATTGCAACCACTATGGGACCCGGAATTAAGGTTGCCACCAACAAATACGCCAACTAATTTTGGATAATTTCGGTTTATACTGCGTCGCTCGTGCTTGCGTGTATAACACATACAACGATGCGCACGGCTCCTTGTCTAAACACGAAATTCTCTCAAAATAGAACTTAAATTTATTTATTTTAAGTTTCTCTTGACAACACGGGATTTCTGTGTTATCATATCCAAGCATCCAAAGACAGTAGGTCGCTTTTGCGATAAGTTTCATCGCCTACCGAGGTAATGCGAATAGCTTTTTATAAAGTATTATTCTGCCTGTCCTCACCGTCTTTGGAGGACAGGTTTTTTATTCACTAATTCTGGAGGTGAAACAATGCCCAACGCAAAAGTTCTTGAAGCAAAACAGGCAGCCGTTGCTGCCATCGCTGCAAAAATTTCCGACTCTGTTGCCGGCGTAATCGTCGACTACTCCGGAACTTCCGTTGCAGACGACACCGTTCTTCGTAAGGAGCTTCGCGAAGCAGGAATCGAGTACACCGTTATTAAGAACACCCTCTTAAAGCGTGCTATCGTAGGAACCGAGCTTGAATCTCTCTCCGAGGTTCTCGAAGGAACCACTGCTATCGCAATCTCTAAGGAAGACCACACCGCAGCAGCACGAATTCTCGGTAAATTCGCTGACGCACACGACAATTTCAAAATTAAGGGCGGCTACCTTGATGGTAAAGCAATTTCTGTTGACACCGTTAACGATCTTGCAAAGCTCCCCACCAGAGATGTACTTCTCGCAACCGTACTTGGTGCTTTCCAGGCACCCATCGCAGCATTCGCACGTGCCGTACAGGCCATCGTTGATAAAGACG
>JAXJWR010000033.1:0-1410 GCA_036307905.1 Acutalibacteraceae bacterium | reverse complement strand
GTCATGTGCTGGTCGTGTACGATACCGCCGTCAGAGCAAACGGGAACGTAAATTCCGGTCTCCTTGAAGTACTCGTCACGTGCCTCGCATACGTCTATAAGAGCGGTAGCCTGTCCACGGCCGATACCTTTGGTTTCACGGGTGATACAGATAGAACCGCCGCCAATACCAACCTTAACGAAGTCTGCACCTGCTTCAGCAAGGAAACGGAAGCCTTCCTTATCTACTACGTTTCCTGCACCAACCTTAACGCTATCGCCGTAATGCTCGCGAATCCAGTCGATGGTGAGCTTCTGCCACTCGGAGAAGCCTTCGGAAGAGTCGATACAAAGAACGTCTGCACCTGCTTCAACAAGGGCGGGAACACGCTCAGCATAGTCGCGGGTGTTGATGCCTGCGCCTACAACGTAACGCTTTTCGTTGTCAAGAAGCTCAAGGGGGTTGTCCTTGTGAGAGGAGTAATCCTTGCGGAATACGAAGTATTTAAGATTTCCGTTATCGTCGATGATGGGGAGAGAATTGAGCTTGTTATCCCAGATTATGTCGTTGCACTCTTTAAGTGACGTGCCTTCCTTAGCGTAAATAAGTTTGCTGAAGGGGGTCATGAAATCCTTAACCTTGGTTGCAGGATCCATTCTGGTAACGCGGTAATCTCTTCCGGTAACAACACCCAGAAGTTTGCCGTTTGCAGTACCGTCGTCGGTAACGGCCATAGTGTCGTGACCGGTTTGCTCCTTTAGACGAACAACGTCGGCCATGGTGTCGTCTTCTTTAATGTTTGAATCGCTTACAACGAAGCCTGCCTTAAAGTTCTTTGCACGGGCAACCATTGCGGCCTCGTCCTCAATAGACTGGGAACCGTATATAAAAGAGCATCCGCCTTCCTTAGCAAGGGCAACTGCAAGGCGCTCGCCGGAAACCGACTGCATAATTGCAGAAACCAGGGGAATGTTAAGGGAGATTGCCGGCTCTTCACCCTTCTTGAACTTTACAAGAGGGGTTTTAAGAGATACGTTAGCGGGAACGCACTCAGAAGAAGAGTAGCCGGGTACAAGCAGATACTCGTTAAAGGTATGTGATACATCTTTAAAATAATAAGCCATGTGTGTTTCCTCCGATGTACATATTTTTATATTACTAAGAATTTTACCTCAAATATGTGATTAAGTCAACTAAAAAATTTGCACAAAAACAGTTAAAACAAATATAAAATAGTTTGTTAAAAAAACACTTGAAAAATATGAAAGTGTGTGGTATAATCTTTCAGCTGTCTTATGGGCAGTAATAAAAACACACATTTTGCCTTGTTTCGTGTAGGTGACACTTCGGTGTTTTACGCAAGCTGCTCAAGGCGAAATGGAGGAAAAACCTCAGGAGGAAATCAAAATGGCAGTAATCTCAATGAAACAG
>JAXJWR010000032.1:0-1001 GCA_036307905.1 Acutalibacteraceae bacterium | reverse complement strand
GTAAACTCCACAAAATGTGGAGTTTTTTGGAATCGGACTCGCGTCCCTTTACCTTAAATTAAGTTGACAAATATACCTGATAGTAATATAATAAATATACTTATGTAAACTAATAAATTTTCCGCAAAGGACGTAAAAATTATGCAGTGGACTTCATTAAACGATCTAAGAGAAAAATATCTCTCCTTCTTCGAGAGTAAGGGCCATCTCCGCCTGCCCAGCTATTCGCTGGTGCCTCAGGGTGATAAATCCCTTCTTCTCATAAATTCGGGTATGGCACCTATGAAAAAGTTTTTCACAGGCGAGGTAACACCCCCCAGAAACCGCGTTACCACCTGCCAGAAGTGTATCCGTACTCCCGACCTGGAGCGTGTGGGTCACACCGCCCGTCACGGAACATATTTCGAAATGCTGGGTAATTTCTCCTTCGGCGATTATTTCAAGAACGAGGCCATTCCGTGGGCGTGGGAGTTTTTAACCGAAACCTTAGAGATTCCCTCCGAGCTTCTTTGGCCATCTGTTTACGAGGAGGATGACGAGGCTTATGCCCTCTGGCGCGACGTTATCGGCGTTCCCGAGGAGAGAATAGTAAAACTCGGCAAGGCCGACAACTTCTGGGAGCACGGCACAGGCCCCTGCGGTCCCTGCTCTGAAATCTATTTCGACCGCGGCATCAAATACGGCTGTGGCAGTCCCGACTGTAAGCCCGGATGCGAGTGCGACCGCTATATGGAAATCTGGAACAACGTTTTCTCCCAGTTCAACAATATGGGCGACGGCACCTATACCGAACTTGAGCATAAAAATATCGATACCGGTATGGGTCTCGAGCGTCTAGCCTGCGTAATGCAGGGTGTTGACAATATGTTCGAGGTTGACACCGTTCGTAAGATTCTCGATACCGTTTGTGCTATCTCGGGTAAAACCTACGGCGTAGATAAAAATAATGACATTTCCATCCGCGCCATTACCGACCACGCAAGAAGCTCCACCTTTATGAT
>JAXJWR010000031.1:0-2579 GCA_036307905.1 Acutalibacteraceae bacterium | reverse complement strand
ATATTTTACCATAAGGCCCTGGCCCATGCTGGCCTGTAGGGTGTCGATAATTATCATTTTACGGTCGGGATATTCTTCCCGCAGGTCTTCTATACAGTTTTTTGCCACCTGGTAAGAGCCCGAAAGGGCAGAGGAAAAGGCGAGATATAAAACGTCGTTTCCGCCATCGAGTGCAGATTTAACTGCGGTTTCCACACGCTCGTAGCTTACAAGGGAGGTTTTAACGTGCTCTTTGGCGCGAAGAAGGTCATAAAAGGCCTTATAGTCGGTTTCTTCTCCCTCGACATAGCCGAGATATTCGGTATCGCCCACCGTATAGGTAAGGGAAACTACTTTAATGCCGTATTCCTCGATTTGTTTAGAGGTAAGGTTGGCACAGGAATCGGTTATAATTGTAAAAGACATTTTGTAAACCTCACAATCTAGTTTTCAAAACTATTATATTTCGTCAGCGCTACAAAGTCAAGAGATTTTACGAACTTTTTATCTTGAAAATGTAAACTTTTTATGATATATTACTTTAAAAGGAGCTGAAATGATGGACGCTAAAGAGATTATTGCCGCTTTTGAGGGCAAGCTTAACGAATTTCATCTTCCCAGAAGTAAAGAACTTCCGGATATTGATTTTTATATGGACCAGGTTGTTTCCATAATGGAAAAACAGCTTTCCCACCTTTCTTTCGAGGGAAGCACCAAGGTCATAACCCCCGCCATGATAAACAACTACGTAAAGCTTGGTATAATACCTCCCCCCGGCAAGAAACGTTATACAAAAGAACATCTTTGTTATCTTTTTATAATTTGCGCATTAAAGGCTGTACTGCCCATTCCTGCCATAAGTCAGATAATAAAGATTCAAACCCGCAGGCAGTCGGTTTACGAGCTTTATGATATTTTTTGCGAAGCTTACGAAAATATGCTTAAAGAGGCTACCGATACCACAGGCGAAATATTGCTGGAAAATATGGAAAGTCTGGAGGATTCGCTGGCCAAGCTTTCCCTGTTTATGGCCATAAATGCCTCCACTACCCAGCATATTGCCGCTTCGGCCATAAAAACCTTCTCGGATGATAGCGAAGAAAAGAAAGAATAAATATAAAGGATGCGTATAATGCAAAATAAAGCGCCGTCCCGAAACGGATATATTGATGTAATAAAGTTTATATTTGCCGTAATCATACTGGATTTTCATATTAACACAGGGCTTTTTCCCGGTGGCAGACTGGCGGTTGAAGGCTTTTTTATGATAAGCGGCTATCTTATGATGAAAACCCTCCAAAAGAACCGCTTTCCCGAGGATAGTCTCGGGCAGTCAACCATAAGGTTTCTTGGAAATAAGTTTAAGGGTCTGTTGCCCTATATCCTGCCCTCAAGTTTGCTGGGCTACGTTATTGCCTGCCTGCTCTACTCAAGGGGAATATCAGCTTCACTTAAAAAGCTGCCCCTTTTGATTTTCGATATAATCCCCCTAAGAACCGCAGGGTTCAGGGGCGAATACGTGTTGGGAATTTCCTGGTATCTGGCATCTATGTTTATTGCGTTGGCGGTTTTATATCCCCTGTGCAAAAGATATGCAGATAAATTCGTATTGACGGTTTGTCCGCTTATGGCTGTGCTTTTTTACGGCGTGCTAAGTCATTTTTACGGACATCTTGCCGTAGGAGTGGATTTTATAGAAAACACGCTGGTAAACACAGGTGTTTTAAGAGCTCTGGGCGCAACGGCACTGGGCTGTCTTATTTACGAAATCGAAGACCGCACAAGGGGAAAAGAGGTTACCCTACGGGGCAAAATACTGTTCACCCTGTTGGAGCTTGTAGGGGTCATATTCCTACTGTGTGATATGCACTTCCTTCCAAAATCCGAATACGATTATGTAGCCGTATTTGTAATGTTCGGAGTGCTGACGGTGGGAATAAGCGGTATTTCCTTCTCCTCTTCCATATTTGGCGGAAGGTGGACCAAACCTCTCGGAACGGGAAGCTTTCTTATTGTGCTTAACCATTACCTGCTTAACTCATACTGTATTAAGCTTTGGGGTTCGGGCTACATCTTCACCGAAAAGAAGTGGTTTTATTTTGCAGGAGTTGCGGCATCTTGCGCAATCGTTTGGCTGTCGGCCAAGCTGATTATCTATCTTATGAATAAGGCCGCAAAAATAAAGCTGTTTAAATAATTATGAAGCGACGAAAAAACGGTATGTATCGTTTGATACATACCGTTTTTAATTCTGTATATGCTGTTTTTTACGGCGCCAAGGTGGGCTTTTCACCGTCTAAAACCTGTTTTATAAGGCGATTAGCCTCCTCTATGGTAGACTGGTCGGGAATCATAACGTAGGCCTTTTGACTTAAGGAATAAACCTTTTTTTTGGCGCCTGTGCCGTTTACGGCATAGCTTACCATATTCCATTTTGTGCCTCTGTCAAGCTGGTTTCTAACCAGTTTGGCAACCGCTTCGTAGGGGACGGAGGTTTCGAAGCTGCCTTCCAGACTCTTCATAATTTCGCTGAAGTTGGCCAGCAAAGCCGGGCTGGTAGCCTTATTTATAACACCCTTTACAACCTCCATCTGGTGCTT
>JAXJWR010000030.1:0-1341 GCA_036307905.1 Acutalibacteraceae bacterium | reverse complement strand
GTTCGCGCTCAGGTTGGTGACAAGAAGGTACTGCTTGCCCTCTCCGGCGGTGTAGACTCTTCTGTAGTTGCTGCTCTGCTTATTAAGGCTATTGGCAAACAGCTCGTTTGCGTTCACGTAAATCACGGACTTATGAGAAAAGGCGAAAGCGAAGCCGTTATTGATATGTTCCAGGGCGAAATGGATGCTAATCTTATCTACGTTGACGCTACCGACCGTTTCCTCGACCTTCTCGCAGGGGTTTCCGAACCTGAAAAGAAAAGAAAGATTATTGGTAAGGAGTTTATCGAGGTTTTCGCAGATGAGGCAAGAAAGCTTGAAGGCGTTTCCTTCCTGGCACAGGGAACTATATATCCCGACATTTTAGAGAGCATCAAGGCCGCCGAAGGTAAAAAGGCCGTTAAATCCCACCACAACGTTGGCGGACTTCCCGAGGATCTTAAGTTTGAGCTGGTTGAGCCTATCAAACTTCTCTATAAGGACGAGGTTCGCGTTGTAGGCGAGGCTCTGGGACTGCCCCACGCTATGGTATACCGTCAGCCCTTCCCCGGCCCCGGTCTGGGAGTTCGCTGCCTCGGTGCTATCACTCGCGACCGACTTCATGCCCTGCGCGAAGCTGATGCAATTCTTCGTGAAGAGTTCGACCAAAATGGTCTTGCAGAAAAAGTATGGCAGTACTTCATCGCCGTTCCCGATATTAAGAGCGTTGGCGTTAAGGACGAAAGCCGCTATGAAGGCTGGCCCGCAATAATTCGTGCTGTAAACACAAAGGACGCTATGACCGCCACCATCGAGGAAATCCCCTACGAAATCCTCCACAAAATAACCTACCGCATCACCCACGAGGTTGAAGGTATCAACCGTGTTCTTATGGACCTTACACCAAAGCCCATTGGAACTATTGAGTGGGAATAAGTTAGAATATACAGAAAGAGCTGTTAGATTGATGAAATCTAACAGCTCCTTTTATTTCTTTGTTTCTTTTTTTAGTCTGGCTTTGGCTTCTTCCACCGTTTCGCCGTCTTTGGTGAGGTATGCGTCTACGAACTTATCTTCGATTTTGGTATAGCCGTTTACAACTCCCTGCTCGATTTTTTTATAGCCTTCCACCACGCCGTTTTCAATCTTTTTATAGCCATCTGTTACGGCTTCGGCAATTTTTTGATTGGCTGCTGCAATTTTTGATTTTGCCATATCTACCCTTTTTCCTCCTATAAGATTTATTCCGAGAAGCAGTACGATTATCCAAACCGCTGTTCCCGTGAAAACATTTAAAATAAGAATATCCTTTCCTTCCATTCCGGGAAAAGACACCAGCATGGAACGCTGCATTGCATCTAC
>JAXJWR010000029.1:0-10038 GCA_036307905.1 Acutalibacteraceae bacterium | reverse complement strand
GTGGAGGGTCTCCTCTACGGAGAGGTTATCATTCGTATGGGATGACATTAAAACCTCGCCGCCCAGAGCGTGGATTTTTTCAATCAGAGCCTTCTGTTTTGCTACGGCTTCGGGGTTTTCGGTAAGCTCGTGCTTTGCGCCACGGTCAAACATATCACCCATAACATCAAGAATTGTAGCTCCGCACTCCAGGGCAAAAAGCAGAACTTCGGCACATTCCTCGTCGGTATAGCCCTCGTTTTCGGAATGGCGGTAGGAGGTAACGTAAATAGGCTTGCCCTCGCAGGCGGCGAAAAGTCTTGTAAAGTTTTCGCGGGTACGTTCTTCCCTTTTTATTTTGCAAATCTGAATACCCAGGGCGGTTGCACCCTCGGCAAGGGAGGCTTTGATTTTAACTATACACTCGTCAACGGTGGCACACTGCACCATTCCGCAAAGAAGGGGCTGCTCGTTATTTAAAAAAGATGCTTTACTCATAATATCATCCTCTCGACATGGCGTTTCTTCCGCCGTCAATCATAATGTTTTCGCCGTTTATAAACTGACCCTTATCCGATGCGATAAAGAGGATAAGGTCGATAATCTCCTGCGGCTCGGCGGCACGACCCATAAGGGTTTTCATACCTGCCATACCGGGGCGGGTAAGCACAGGTCCGGGAGAAACGCAAACGGAACGGACACCGTGGGGCGCACCGTACTGCGCCTGAGATTTGGTAAGACCGAACATAATTCCTGCCTTGGAGGTGGGGTATGCCATAGACCAGCCATCTCCCTCGCTGCCGGTTATAGAGCCGATGTTTACAATAAGGCCGCTCTTCTGGTCGCGCATTACACCAAGCACTGCGTGGCCGAAATAGAAGGGGCCCTTAAGATTTACGTCAAGTCCCCAATCGAACACCTCGATGGGGGTGTCGGGAAAATCGGTAGGAGCGTCGTATTTTAACATTCTTCTTTCGCTTCCACCGGCAAAGTTACAGAGGACGTCTATTCTGCCGAAGGCTTCCATACACTTGTCTCTGGCGGCGCAAATCTCGCTGTAATTGCGGATGTCGCATACGGCATATTCTGCCCTGCCTACGCCCAGTTTGTTTATCTCTTCGGTTTTTTCCTTCAGTGCGGCCTCGTTAATGTCGCACAGAAGAACGTTTCCACCCTCTGCAGCAAAGCACTGCGAGAAAAGCAGACCCATTCCCGAAGCGGCTCCTGTGGCTATGGCTGTCATTCCCTTAAATCTCATAAAAATCCCTCCTGCTTTTTTCTTTAAAATACTATAATCCTTATGAAAAATCAATATAAAAAACGCTAGACTTTTACGATTTTCGATACTGTTTCTAAGTTTTTTGTTGAATTTGTTTATTAAAAACGGTATAATTAAACCAACGAGGTGATTTTTTGGATATACTCGATACCATTGTTCTGACCCACATCGACGGAGTTTTCACCGTTCCCAGCGCCAAGGGACGCTTTATGGAGATGGAAAACAGGGTGGATTTTGGTCTTAGCTTCTGCACAGGCGGAAAAATAACCTACACCCAGGGAGCCAAGCAAATCGTTTCGGACAAGCAACACGCTGTTTTTCTCCCCCAGGGCGGCGCTTACACCCTGCGAGGGGACGAAACGGGAACTTTCCCTCTTATAAACTTCCGCACGCTGGAGCCTTTTACCGAAAAATTCATTGCTATTAAAATAGAGAATCTCGAGGTTTACATCAAAGAGCTGCAGCAAATCAAGGAGCTTTTGGCAAACGAAAACCATGCCAAGGCTTTTTCGGTTTTTTATAAAATTCTTGACCGCCTTAAAAACGAAGGACGAGAAAGCAGTATTCTTTTGCCTGCCGTTAAATATATGGCCGAAAATTTGGGCCGCGAAAACCTTTCAAACGCCGATATTGCCAAAGAGCTTAACATAAGCGAGGTCTGGTTTCGCAAGCTGTTTAAGGAGCATTATGGCACAACTCCCCACAAATATCTTGTAAATCTTCGCATCGAAAGGGCCAAGCATCTGCTTTCGGACAAGCGCCTTACCGTTACCGAAATCGGAGAACTGTGTGGCTTTTCGGGAGTGTATCATTTTTGCAAGGCTTTTAAGGACAACGTAGGGGCTACACCCTCTGTTTTCAGGAAAAGTCTGGAAAATATTGAGTTATAAAATCCCCTTCAGTACTTGTTGACAGCGCCATTTTGTTGCAGTATAATTCATTTGTATTTAAATAATATATTAAATCAACTAGACGGTGAGTGCTATGCCCTATTCGGCTGAACTTAAAAAGCATACAAAAAGTCGCCCCATTTCTCTTTTAGGGCTGCTATGCGCCGTTGTTTATATGGTCAGTTATCTTTCAAGGCTGAGTTTTTCGGCGGTTATGGTTGAAATGATTGTGACCGAAGGCTTCGATAAAACCCTTATCGCCATACCTCTCACCGCCCTTTCGGTGACCTACGGACTGGGACAGATAATCTTTGGCTGGCTCGGGGACAAGGTAAAGCCCGAAAATCTCATTTTTACAGGTCTGCTGGTTTCTGCGGCCATGAATTTTTTAATTCCCTTCATTTCATTTTCAATAGTCCTTATGACCGCCGCCTGGTGCGTAAACGGTTTTGCTCAGGCTATGATGTGGCCCCCTATGGTTAAAATTCTTACCGCCTGTCTTGACGAGTGGGAGTTTCGCAAAACGGTGGTATACGTAGGCTGGGGCTCCTCGGTCGGAACCATTATAATTTACCTTTTTACCCCTGTTTCCATCGCCCTTATAAACTGGAAGGCCGTTTTCTTTTTTGCCGCAGGCTTTGCGGTAATTTTCGCCGCCGTTTGGAGAGGATTTATATACAGAGCCGAGGTGGCGGCCAAGGGTGAAAGAGAGATTGCGGATAAGGCATCTGTTAAGGTCGCGGCCAAGCCCTTCGACCGATTTGCCGCACTGCTTCTTATATTCATTATTCTGTCGGTGACCATGCAGGGTATTCTGCGTGACGGAATCGCCAACTGGATGCCCACCTACATTACCGAAGTTTTCAAGGTAGAAAGCACCATCTCCATTCTTACGGGAATCGCTCTGCCGATTTTCAGTATGTTTATTATGTGGTTTTCGGCCTTCGTTTACAGAAAATGGATTAAAAACGAATCCCTTTGTGCGGCGATGTTTTTCCTTGTGTGCGCCCTTTCTATCGGTATGCTAAGCATATTTTCATCCACGGGAGCGGTGCTTTCGGTTTCAATGCTTATGGTCGCCAATGCCGCAACCCACGGCGTAAACTTGATGTATACCTCTATGGTGGTTCCAAGATTCTCGCGCTACGGAAAAACCTCCTTTGTTACGGGACTTATAAATTCCGCCACCTACGTGGGAAGCGCAATATCCACCCTGGGTGTTGCCTATATTTCGGAAATATTCGGCTGGTCGGGCACTATAATTTCCTGGCTTATTGTATCTGTTTTGGGAATTGTCCTTACGCTGGTATCGGTTAAATATTTAAACAGATTAAAAAAACTTTAGTCGCTTTTACGGCCAACATTTGGCGAAGTGCTTTTATAAAGGTGATATATTATGATATTCAAAGAGGCCGAAAGGCTGGGTCGTTTTGAAACGGGGATTTTTGCCTCGCTGAACGCCGAAAAAGACAAACTGGAGAAGGCGGGAAAAAAGGTATATAACCTTTTTATCGGAACCCCTGATTTTACCCCTCCCGCCCACGTGAAGGAGGCTCTTGTTTCGGCCGCGGCCGAAAGCGCCTGCTGGAAATACTCCCTTACCGAAACCGAGGAACTGCTGGATGCGGTATGCAGTTATTATCTGCGCCGCTTTGGTGTAAAGATAACACCCGATATGATAACCGCAGTAAACGGCACGCAGGAGGGTATGGGTCACATAGGTATGGCCCTGTGCAACAAGGGTGACGTGGTGCTTCTGCCCGACCCCGGCTATCCCGCCTTTTATTCGGGTGCGGCGCTGGGCGATGCCGACGTGGAATACTACCCCATTGTTAAGGAACACGGCTTTATGCCGCGACTCGACCTTATTGACGAGAATATTTTAAGGCGCACCAAATACATAGTACTTTCCTACCCCTCCAACCCTGTGGGAGCTGCCGCCGACAAATCGGTTTTTGAGGAAATTATCGGCTACGCAAAAAAATACGGCTTTGCCATAATCAACGACAACGCCTATTCCGACATACTTTTCGACGACCGAGAGGCTTTTTCCTTCCTTTCTCTCGACGGGGCATACGACGTGGGCGCAGAATTCTTCTCCCTTTCCAAATCCTTTAACGTGACCGGCGCCAGAATTTCCTTCCTTATAGGAAACAAAAGCATTGTTTCGGCCCTTAAGAAGCTTCGCAGCCAGTATGATTTTGGTATGTTCTACCCCGTGCAGAAGGCTGCCGTAGCCGCCCTTAACGGCCCGACCGACAGCGTAGAGGAGCAGAGAGCGGCCTATCAGCGCCGAAGGGATGCTCTGCTTTCGGGTCTTAAGAAATACGGATGGGATATTCCCCTTTCCTCAGGCACTATGTTTGTTTGGGCTCCCCTGCCCGAAGGCTTTACCGACAGCAAAGAGTTTTGCGAGGAGCTGGTGCGGGGAACAGGTGTGCTTTGCACCCCGGGAATCGCCTTTGGCCCCCACGGAGAGGGCTACGTGCGATTTGCCCTTGTACTTCCTGAAGATGAACTTCGCGAAATTGCCGACATCATTGGCAAAAGCGGATTCTTAAATAAAAGATAGGAGACAAAGCTATGTTAGTTTCAACCAATACCGGTGCTCTTTGCCGCACCTTTACCCTTAAGGAAGCCCTTTCCATTTTGAAGGATGCAGGCTTTGATGCCTTCGACCTCTCCCTGGACGGGGGAAACGGAACACCCAAAGCCCCCTTCGACGGGGATGACTGGCGAGAGGTTGCAAAAGAAATTCGGGAATATGCCGATTCCATCGGTCTGCCCTGCAACCAGTCCCACGCAGTTTTCGGCTCTCACCTGGGAGCCGCCAAGCCCGACACCCCCCTGTTCGAGGGCACCGTACGTTGCATGGAAATTGCCGCAATAATGGGTGCAAAGGCTATTGTTGTTCATCCCATGCAGTACCTTTATTATATGAACAACGTAGAATTCCTAAAGCAGGAGAATATTGAATTTTACCGCAACCTTCTTCCCTATGCCGAAAAGTTTGGTATAGTTATGCTTACCGAAAACATGTGGCAAAAAAATCCCAACAACGGATGTATTATTCAGTCCACCTGTGCCGAAGCAGGCGAATTTGCCGAATACGTGGATATGATAAACTCCCCCTATTTGAAGGCCTGTCTTGATATTGGACACACCGTTCTTACAGGAGAGAGCATCACAAATATGTGCCGCACCCTTGGAAAAGAAAGAATTGTCGGTTTGCATATTCACGACGTTGACGGAGCAAATGACAACCACACCCTTCCCTATACACTAAAAGCAAATTTCGAGGAAATGATTGATGCGCTGGCAGAGATAGGCTATGAAGGCGATATTACCTTTGAGGTGGGCAGTTTTGTTGTAGATATGCCGAGGGAACTGCAGCCTTCGGCAATGAGGCTTATGGCTGATATGGGTCATTATTTTGTCCGCAGTATAAAGGCCAAATCGGCTGAATAATAACTATTAAGGAGTTTTCATTCAAAATGTCGAAAATCAAAATCGTTACCGATTCGGCGGCCGACCTGGCGCAAAAGCACGAGGATCTGTACGATATAGAGGTTTTACCCTTTAAAATAACCTTAAACGACGAAAGCTACACCGACCGCACCGACTTTACCCCCACCGAGTTTTACGGGCTTCTGGACGAGGCAGAGTATTCCCCCGTGACCGAGCCGATTTCGGCCTTCGAATTCGGAGAGCTTTACTACGACCTGCTCGACCAGGGTTACACCGACATTATTTATCTTTCGGTTTGCGGCAAGGGTAGCGAAACCTATAAAAATTCCGTACTTGCAAGGGAGCATTTCTTTGAAGATAATCCGGATGCGGCTGAAAAGCTGAATATTTACTGCATAGATTCGGGCAGTTATTCTGGCGGCTACGGATATGCCGCTACCGAGGCCGCCAAGATGGCCGACAGGGGTGCCCCGGCAGAGGAAATTGTAAAATTCCTTAAAGATTGGTGCAAGAAGTGCGTTATATATTTCGGACTTTACAGCTCGAAATATGCAAAAAAATCTGAAATAATAGATCTTGACTCGGCCTTCGTAGGGGAGCTTTTAGGCTTCCGACCGATTATGGAGGTTAGAGAAGGTGTGATTTCTACCGAGGCTACCGTCCGCCGAGAGGGGGCCATTCTCCCCTTCCTTAGTGAGCTTTGCACCGAGGAAATAGAAGCGGGGTCACCCTACTGTATTCTTTTCGGAAACTGCTCGGAGGAGAGCGAGGGACTTGCCGCCCTTTTAACCTCGGTTTTAGGGTATCCCCCTGCCGAAGTTTACCAGATAGGTGCTGTTACGACCTGCCACACGGGTTATGAGGCGGTCGGTGTTGTTTTTAAATCGAAATAGAGGAGATTTTTATGAGAATTCTTGTCATCGACGGACAGGGCGGAAAGATTGGAAAATATATAATTGAAGGCATTAAAGCCTCGGGCATAAAGGCCGATATTACGGCGGTAGGTACCAATAGTGCTTCTACCTCGGCCATGCTTAAAGCAGGGGCCGACAGGGGCGCTACCGGAGAAAACTCGGTTGTTGTGTGCAGTAAAAAATGCGACGTTATTGTGGGCCCTATCGGCATTGTTGTGGCCGATTCCCTGCTGGGTGAGGTTACTGCCGAAATGGCGGTGGCCGTAGGAAGAAGTCCTGCTAAAAAACTGCTTATCCCCATAAACCAGTGCGATAATTTTATTGTAGGGGTTTCGGACCTTTCTATGGCGATGCTTATTAAAAGCGTTGTGGATGAGCTTATTAGAATGCAATAACCGCAACTAAAGTTATAATTTAAAGTAAAGTTTAATTTATTGCTTTTTTATATTTTTTGTTATAGAATGTAAATAACAAATTTTTACAGGAGAGTTTTTATGACAGATGCTTTAAATCTTGTATCAAAATTTCAGATTAACGGCACCGTAGACTCGGTTAAGCCCTTCGGCAACGGTCACATTAACCGCACCTTTGTGGTTAATGCCGTAACCCTTTGCGGCCAGCCCAAAAGATACATTCTTCAGGGAGTAAACAAAAACGTTTTCCCCAACGGCGAAGGCCTTATGGCGAATATCGTTAAGGTAACCTCGTATCTCCGCCCCAAGGCAGAGGACCCCAGAGGGGTTATGACCCTTATTCCCACCAAGGAAGGCTCTTATTTTATTGTTGACGATGAAGGCTTTTTCTGGCGTGTTTTCGATTTTATCGAGGATTCTGTGTGCATCGAAAGGGTAGAAAATCTTGAAGATTTTTACGAATGTGCCCGTGGCTTCGGTGATTTCCAGCGCCAGCTTAAGGATTTCCCCGTTGACACCCTTGTAGAGGTTATTCCCGATTTCCACAACACACCCAAACGCTTTGAAACCTTTAAAAAGGCTGTTGCCGAAGATGTTTGCGGCAGAGCGGCATCGGTTAAGGATGAAATCGAATTCTTTATGTCGGAGGCCGATTTCTATCCCGTATTATACGATAATCTTGCGGCAGGAGTTCTTCCCCTGCGTGTTACCCACAACGACACCAAAACCAACAACATTATGCTGGACGCAAAAAACCGAAAGGCCCTTTGCGTTATCGACCTGGACACCATTATGCCCGGATTTTCGGTAACCGATTTCGGTGATGCCATTCGCTTTGGTGCAAACACCGCCGCAGAGGACGAGAAGGACCTTTCTAAGGTAAGCCTTTCGCTGGAGCTTTTCGAGGTTTATACAAAAGGCTTCCTTGCAGGTCTTGCAGGCGAGCTTCCCGAAGCCGAAACCATGCTTCTGCCCGAGGGCGCTAAAATGATGACCATAGAATGCGGAATGAGATTTTTAACCGACTATCTTCAGGGAGATACATATTTTAAAACCTCCTATGAAGGACACAATCTCGACCGCGCCCGTACCCAGATTGAACTGGTACGCGATATGAACCGCAAATGGGCCGATATGAAGGCTATTGTTAAGAAATATTTGTAAAGGGGTTTTTATTATGAAATTTATTACCGTTGATACCTATGCCGAGCTGTCACGCAAGGCCGCAAACATAATCGCCGCCCAGATAATCGCTAAGGACGACTGCGTGCTGGGTCTTGCCACAGGCTCTTCCCCCATTGGTACATACGATAATCTTGTAAAAATGTATGAGGAGGGCGACCTTGATTTTTCCAAGGTTACCTCGGTTAATCTGGACGAATACGTTGGTCTTGACGGTGAAAGCGACCAGAGCTACCGCTGGTTTATGAACCATCACCTCTTCGACCGTGTAAACATCGACAAGACAAAAACCTTTGTCCCCGGCGGAAAGGTTTCCGACCTTGAGGCCGAGGCTAAGGCCTACGATAAACGCATAAAGGAGCTGGGCGGTATCGACCTGCAGCTTCTTGGAATCGGTCTTGACGGACACATCGGCTTTAACGAACCCGACTCCTTCTTCACGGGTGAAACCCACGTTGTAAAGCTTCACCCCTCCACCATTGAAGCCAACGCTCGCTTTTTCTCCGACATCAGCGAGGTTCCCACCGAGGCTATCACTATGGGTATGGCCGCAATTATGCAGGCTAAGAAGGTTCTTCTTATTGCCAATGGCCCCAAAAAGAAGGAAATCATTGAAAAGGCCTTCTTTGGCCCCATCACCCCCGAAGTGCCTGCATCCATTCTTCAGCTTCATCCCGACCTTACGGTAATTTTCAGCCAATATGAATAATCTTGTTATTAAAAACGCCTCGGTTTGGGGCGAGATAACAAACATCCTGATAAAAGACGGTAAAATTGCCGATTTCCCCGAAAAGGCAGACTCCTTCGACATTGATGCCGAGGGCAAGACGGTTATACCCGGCCTTATTGACGTTCATTCCCACGGCTGCATAGGTATGGACACCATGGATGCCGATTTTGAGGCTATGTGCCGTTTTTATGCAGAGAACGGTACAACCACCTGGTATCCCACCACCATGACCATGGGCTACGACGACCTTGCGGCGGTTTCGGCAGCAAAGACCGACTGGCCCGGCGCACAGGTATACGGTTTTCATTTTGAGGGTCCCTTTATTTCCGAAAAATACAAGGGCGCACAAAACCCCAAGTACATAAAAAATCCTTCGGTTGAGGATTTTAAGAGGTTCAACAGGGTAAAAATGATAACCATCGCACCCGAGCGCCCCGGAAGTATCGACTTTATAAAGGAGGTCACCCCCGACTGCGTGGTGGCTCTGGGTCACACCGAATGCACCTATGAAGAGGCTATGGATGCCATCGAGGCGGGTGCAAACTGTCTTACCCACACCTATAACGCAATGCCCGGCCTTCACCACAGAAACCCCGGCCCTATTGGGGCGGCTGTGGAAAAGCAGATTTATGCCCAGCTTATCACCGACGGCATTCACATTGCGAAGGCTATGGTGCTGGCAACCTATAAGATGTTCGGCAAAGAGCGTATGGTGATAATCTCCGACAGCATCCGTCCTGCAGGTCTGCCCGACGGACATTATGAATCGGGCGGCCTTGAGGTCACCCTTAAAGATGGTGTTGCAAGACTTAACGACGGCACCATCGCAGGAAGCGCTTCCACCCTTTGGAAATGCGTACTGAAGGCCACCGAGTTTGGAATCCCCTTCAGCGAGGCTGTATATATGGCTTCGGCCACACCTGCCGCTATGATGGGCCTTAACAAGGGTCACATAGAGGTAGGCTACGACGCCGACCTGCTGATTCTTGGCGACGATATGACCATAAACAAGGTTATTATTGCAGGAAAAGAATTCAAATAAAAAATAAGAGCTAGGTTAAAACCTGGCTCTTATTTTATCAAAAACCTTGCAAGAAATGCTCTAATAATGATATAATTCAATAAAGGAGTTATATTTCATGAAAAGATTTTTATTTGCAGCTTTATTAATGTTACCAATTTC
>JAXJWR010000028.1:0-6548 GCA_036307905.1 Acutalibacteraceae bacterium | reverse complement strand
TTCATTATAATATAGATATACTTTTTATATACGAGAAGCTCGTCACCGTATTTTACTTTTGCGGTTTCGTCTATTTTGGTGTCTGCCTTTGTGCATTTTTTGCCGTCTGCGGTGACATTACCTGTTTTAAGCAGCGCTTTGGCATCGGTACGGGAAATTCCCATAGCCACCGAAAGGTATTTATCCATTCTGATAAGGGCCATTAGTTCACCTTCGTAATAAGACAGACTGCATGGGCGGCGATTCCCTCTTCTCGGCCTGTGAACCCGAGCTTTTCCTCGGTAGTGGCCTTAACGTTTACACAGTCGGCATCAATACCGCAAACAGCGGCGATACATTCCTTCATTTGGCCGATGTAGGGCGCCAGTTTAGGAACTTGGGCAACAACGGTAGCATCTATGTTTACCACCTTATAGCCCTTTTCTAAGACAAGCTCAACCGTTTTATTAAGTAGCTTTTTGCTGTCGATATTTTTAAAGCTGTTATCGGTATCGGGAAAGTGCTTTCCTATATCGCCAAGTGCGGCAGCGCCAAGAAGGGCATCGCAGATGGCGTGAAGCAGAACGTCGGCATCGGAATGTCCTAAAAGGCCTAAAGCGGAGGGTATTTCGATACCGCCGATAAAAAGAGGGCGACCCTCTGCAAAGCGATGCACGTCATATCCGTGACCTATTCTCATCTGCTACCATTCCTTTCCTAAAAACACTTCGGCCACCACAATATCTTCGGGGGTGGTAACCTTTATATTTGTGTAGTCTCCTTCCACCGTATAAGTTGCGTAGCCGCCAGCCTCCATAACCGAGGTGTCGTCGGTGAAATTTGATGGATCGTACTCTTCAAGAATGCGAAGAAACTCCGAAACCTTGACTCCCTGAGGGGTTTGAACCGATACCAGAGATGTCCTGTCGGGGGTTTCAATGACCTTGCCCTGTGGGTCGATTTTTTTAACGGTATCCTTAAGTTTTACGGCACAGGTTACGCTGTCGTAGTCGTTAAGTCCCTTTGCGGTTCTTTCGATAACAGCGCTTGTGACCAGGGGGCGGGCCCCATCGTGAATGAGGATTTTATCACATTTGCCATTGTAAAGCATAACTCCGTTTTTAACCGAGGCCTCGCGACAATCTCCGCCCTCAACCACGTTTTTAAGCTTAGATACCGCATAACTGCGGCCCAGCTTTAACACATCGGATATTTTTTCTTTTCTTGTAACCACGGTAATTTCGGATACAAAAGGGCAATTCTCGAAGGCGCGGAGGGTTACTGCCAATATGGGAATACCGCAAAGAGGGGCAAACATTTTATCGATACCCTGCATACGGGATGCGCTTCCTGCGGCAACTATTACAACGGGAATTCCGCCGAGAGCTTCGGTGTTTTTTTCGAACTGCAGAGCAAAATCAAGCTTGGGCATTTTTCTTTTCCTTTAAAGCGTAATAAATTTTAAAGTATACAAAATTGGTAAGTATAGCAACAAATGCACCCAGTCCCCAACCTGCAATAACGTCGGAAATATAGTGGACACCAAAATAAATTCGGGTAATTCCGATAATTAAAGGAAGGGCTATAAGGGTTATTTTAAGAACAGTTCTCCATTTAGGAAGAGTAACAATAAGAAGGGCTACCAGCAGAATTGCTATGTATAGCGCCATATTGTTCTGTGAATGGCCGCTGGGAAAACTGGATTCGCTTGCCTCTAACACCTTAAAATCAGGTCTGGGGCGCATAAAGGTATTCTTTATAGTTATGTTGATAACACGGGAAACTATTGCAGTTATAGCAACCGGCAGACCAAAGGTGAAAAAATACTTTTTGGTTATGGCGCTTACTATAAAAATGATTACCGTAACAAGAATTACACCTACTGCACTTCCCAGCTCGGTTAAAGCGCGAAAGGGAATATCGAAGGCGGGGGCAAGGTTTCGCAGAAAATCAAACACAGCCTTTTCTACGGTGTAAAAGTTATCTTCAAAAAGAGCTACCGAAAAACCAAAGACGAAGGGCAGGAGCAGCAGGAGCGACCAATAATTAAACTTTTTCATATTTTTCTCCTTAAAAAACAGCCGCACTTAAAACAAGTGCGGCAAAAGGGTTTAGATTATTTGCAGTCGCCGTCGCAATCGGAATCGCAATCACACTCGAACTCGAACTCGAGGCGGGTTCCGCAGCTAGGGCAGGCCATTTCTTCCTCTTCGAGCATCGACTCGTCGAGATAGATGATTTCGTGACAATTAGGGCACTCTACCTCGTAAACGTCGTCGTCGAAATATTCGTCATCCTCGTCTTCGTCCTCATCCTCGTCGTAATAGAAATCGTCTTCGAGGGCAGAAAGATCTTCGTCTACGGCATCGAGCTGTTCGCCGATTTCGGCGCAAGCCTCGTCGATAGCGTCGATTTCGTCTACCATATCACCGAGAAGGTCGATAATAGCGGCTAAAACCTTACCTTCCTTGGTGTTAACGTCGAGAGCAAGTCCCTCGGCCAGACCCTTGATGTAGGAAATTTTTTCGGAAATGGTCATAACTTTTCTCCTTAAATCTTGATGTGTATATTTTATCCTTTATTTTAAAGGATTATGCGCGTTCCATATACTCGCCGGTGCGGGTGTCGATACGGAGAAGGTCACCCTCGTTGATGAAGAGGGGTACGCGAATCTCTGCGCCGGTTTCGAGAGTAGCGGGCTTGGTTGCGTTGGTTGCGGTGTTACCTGCAAAGCCGGGATCGGTCTGGGTAACTAAGAGTTCAACAAATGTGGGAGGCTCTACACCAAAAACATTGCCCTTGTAGGAAAGAATCTTACAGGTCATATTCTCTTTAACGAACTTGAAGGCTTCGCCAAGATCCTCTCTGTTTACGGGAATCATTTCATAGGATTCGGGATCCATGAAGTAGTAAAGGCCGCCGTCCTCATAAGAGAAGTCCATATCTTTTCTCTCGATGAATGCGGTGGGGAATTTATCGTTGGGGTTGAATGTACGCTCGGTTACACCGCCTGCAATAATGTTACGGATTTTAGCGCGAACGAAAGCTGCACCCTTACCGGGTTTTACATGCTGGAATTCGATAATCTGATAAACGTTTCCGTCCATCTCGAAAGTTACGCCGTTTCTGAAATCTCCTGCTGTTACCATATTTATTTTTCCTCCAAAAGAACATTTTTACATAAAATCAATATTAAACAGACCTTACTTTAGAATTATAAGATGTTTTGGCGCTTTTGTCAAGTTTTTACAGTCATTCTTTCTTATATAAAGCATATCTTCAATTCTAACACCGAATTTATCGGGTATATATATACCCGGTTCGTCGGTAACCACCTGGCCTGCACGCAGTTTTACCTTATCAGCCTTGGGTGACAAAGTGGGGGCTTCGTGAATAAGAAGTCCTACACCGTGACCCGTTCCGTGACCGAAAAAGTCGCCGTAGCCTGCATCGTTTATTATATTTCTGGAAAGGGCGTCGGCCTCTTTACCCGTCATACCTGCTTTAATACTCTTTATTACATTTTCGTTTGCCCGGAGCACGGTATTATAGACCTTAACCATTTCGTCGGTGGCATATTCCACGACGACCGTTCTGGTCATATCGCTGCAATATCCGTTTACAGTAGCGCCGAAGTCCATTGTAACAAAATCCCCTGCCTCTACCCTTTTATCGGTAGGAACACCGTGAGGAAGCGAAGAATTTGCGCCCGATACGGCAATGGTATCGAAAGCGACACCTTCTGCGCCGTACTGCTTCATTTTATATTCAAGCAGCGCGGCAATTTCCCTTTCGCTAACACCGGGTTTTATAAAGTTAAGAATATCGTCGAAGGCCTTTTCGGCTATTCGCTGGGCGGCAATAATGGAATTGAGTTCATCCCTGCGTTTTACCGAGCGAAGTGACGTAAGCCTTGACGAAAGAGGGTCGGACGGTGAAACCTTAACCTCCAGACCTTTTTTAAGAGAGTTTAAAAATGAAATAGAGTTTTCGGTTTCGATTAGCAGCTTGATTATTCCCTGTTTTTTTAGTTCCTCTTTTAAAAGGGGAAGAATTCTGCTGAAAAGGACAACCTCGCAATTTACCGCCGTTTTTGCAGCGGCTTCAAAATACCTGCTGTCTACAAAAAGTTTATTGCCTTTTTTGGTCATGAGCAAATATCCGAGGCTGGACGAAAATCCCGTAAGATACCTGCGATTTTCCTTGGTGCAGATGAGAACAGCCGTGGTATCTGTAATATATCTGAAGGTGGGTGCGCCCATTAAAGCATCTCCCCGAGGGCTGATACAGCCAGCTTATAGCTTTCCTTGCCGAAGCCTGCTATTACGCCTTTACAAACGGCAGAAATTACCGACTTATGTCTGAACTCCTCGCGAGAGTGAACGTTAGACATATGAACCTCGATAAAGGGCTTATTCACCGCTGCTATTGCATCGCGGATGGCATAGCTGTAGTGAGTATATGCACCTGCGTTTATAACGCATCCGTCGTAATTTCCCAGTACAGAATGAATTTTGTCTATGAGGTCACCTTCGCAGTTGGACTGGAAGAAATCGCACTCGATTTCTAATTTTTCGGCAAAGGCTTTTATCTCTACGTTTATACTCTCCAGTGTTTCGTTTCCGTAAACACCGGGTTCACGTATACCTACCATATTAAGGTTAGGGCCGTTTATAATAAGAAGTTTTTTCATTTTTTAAGCCTCCAATAGTAATCCTTCATAGTTTTTGCATCTTCCGCCTGAGTGCCTGCCGATTCGCAGATGATGGTGGGAGAACAGTTCTTTTTTACTATAAGTTCTGCCACCGGTTCGAAATTCGGACCGAAAACGGCATCCTCAAAGGTAAGGTGTCTTACCTCGCCACCTGCGGAATATTCGATTTTTGAAAAGTGGGAGTGAAAGTTTTTAAGTCGATCGGTACCCAGTCGGTTTTCAATTTTACTGAATATTTCCTCGAAGGCAGAAAAATTCGAAAGTATTCCCCTATCACGGGCATTTAAATGACCAAAATCAATACAGGGGATAAGCCTTTCGTCAAGCTCGCAAAGGCTTAAAACTTCATCCAAAGTACCCAGCTGATTTACCTTTCCCATTGTTTCGGGACAGATATGAATATGGGAAAGTCCTTCGCTGTCAAGGGCGGCCAACGCCATTTTCATTGTGTCGATGGCAAGGCGAAGCGCCTCTTCACGGGAAATCTTTCCGCAGGAGCCTGTGTGGACAACGATACGGTTTCCACCCATTGCATTTACTGCTCGTGCGCTTTGGAGGATATAATCCACAGATTTTTTTCGTTTTTCTTCTTCAACCGAGGACATAGATATATAATAAGGAGCATGGAGAGAAAGGGCAATTCCCTTTTCCTTTGCCAATGTGCCAAGCTGAGCGGCCTTATCGAATCCGATATTAACACCGCGTCCGCACTGGTATTCGAAGGCATCCAGGCCCATCTTTTCAATGTATTTTGGAACGTCAAGGCTGGATTTATATCCCATTTTTGTAAAACTTTCGCTGTTGCCTGCCGGGCCGAAGCGTGCACTCATTTTTGCCACCTCTTTAACATTATTCTCTCGAAATATCGTTTTATTTTAAAGAATGTTTTATCTTCGGGTGTAATGTCGGTTACCCATATGGTTTTTACACCCGAAATATTGCCGCCCAACACGTCGGTGAATATTTGGTCTCCCACCATTGCAATATGTTTTTTGGGCAGGTCAAGGGTACGCGCCGCCTTCAAATATCCAAAAGGAAGGGGCTTTGCCGCCATACCGATAACCGAAAGTCCCACACTTTGTGCAAACAGCTTTGCGCGGGGAGTTTTTGCATTGGAAAGAATCATAAGGGTGATTCCGTTTTCTTTCATAAGCTGCATCCACTCGCCCAGTCCCGGACGGAGAGTTTTATTTGCGTGGGCTACCGACATGGTATTATCCACGTCTAAAAGCAGGGCGGATATATTATTCTGTTTTAGGAATTCAACCGAAATGTCGGTTATACTGTTTTTTATAAAATGAGGTTTGAACATTTTGCCTCCAAGAATAGAAAAAGCGGTTGCACTATGCAACCGCTTTCAGCTTTTGAGTAATATCGCTTAGCGGAACTTGCGTTTGCGTGCCGCTTCAGACTTCTTCTTGCGCTTTACAGAGGGCTTCTCATAGTGCTCTCTCTTACGGACTTCCTGAATAACTCCGTCTTTAGCCGTCTGTCTTTTAAAACGTCTAAGCGCATTATCAAGCGATTCGTTCTCTTTAAGTCTAACCTGACTCATTCCTAATTCCCTCCCTTTGCATTATTGCAGAGGTTAAAACCTACAAGCGGTATTATACTATAAGAGTATTAGCTTGTCAAGTTTTATTTGTTTTTTTAACTTTTTTTGCAAACAATAATCTTTTTGAAAAGAAGAAATGCACACGGCGTGTGCACTTCTTTGCTTTTTATTTTGTATAGAGCGCGGTTCCCGAATCGCTTGCCTGATAGAGACGGAAATAGTCAATATCGTAATGTGCGGGAAGGTTGCTTTCAGAGCCGGTGATTACGTTATTCGAGGGTCTCCAAGCGGCGTTTTCGG
>JAXJWR010000027.1:0-1006 GCA_036307905.1 Acutalibacteraceae bacterium | reverse complement strand
TAATGGCGCCGCCCTGCAGACGATCGATATAAAATGGGCGATTTTCTTCCTTTATAAGATTATAAAGCTCGCTGTCCTTTGCGGCAAGCTTATTAAAGCGAAACTCGTCGGGGGTTAAAAAATTTTGCATAAATCTTATGCCGTCCTGCTCCCTTAAAAGTCCGTGCTTTTTATAGCCTTCCCAAAGTTCGGGGGCATAGCCATGTAAAAACTTCAGCATATTTTTACCTCTTAAACCAAATCTTCGCAGTGTTCGCGGCACCAGGCAACTCCCTCATCAAAAGCCTTGTAACCAAGACCGCCAAAGGCATTGGTATGAAGAATTATTCCGTCGAGCTTGCCCTCTTTTATAAAATCTAAATCGCGACTAAGCTGATAGCGAACCGATTCAGGAGTAGCTTCCTTTTCTTCGCCGAGATTGAACATATAACATCCGATCATACGCTTTTGACCCTTGGTATGCTCAAAGAAGAATTCACATTTTGTCTCGAACTCGGCGGCAGTAGGCTCGCTCCAAAACCAAAAGGTAACCCCGTCGAAGATTTTAAGATAATCGATCCATGCCCCCGGTTCGGTTTGCATGGAATAGAAAACCGCCCACATCTCCAGTCCCGCCTCGTGAAGTTCTTCTCTTAAGGCGAGCATTTGCTTAATACTATAATTTGTATAGTTGCTGTCGGGGTTATTTTCGCTAAAAAAATCGTCAAAAAGGCCGATTTCGATATTTTGATATTTTGCCTTTAAGGGGATAAGCTCCTTGGCTTCGGTAATATTGTCGATATTCCAACCAACCTTTCGGGCATTCCTCATCTCATAGCTTTTTTGGTCTCGGTCGGTGGATCGACCCATCGGAACGTAAAAAATATTTTGCGCGCCGAAAACCTCCATAGAGGCCACTGCCTCAAGATCCGAATCGCCCCGAACTCCCAAAACCCCTTTAAGAGAATTGGTAGGATGTCCGAATATCCAAAGTTTGTTTTTTAAAGGTTCCATACGATGTTTCCTT
>JAXJWR010000026.1:0-8168 GCA_036307905.1 Acutalibacteraceae bacterium | reverse complement strand
TTCGCGTCCCATGCTATCTCCCCACCGTCGGGGTTTTGCATCCTCTGCGAGAAGGAAACAAGGCTCTCGTTATCCTCAAACTCCAATTTTATTGAGGGCTTGCCGAGACCTTGAAAAGCTCCGTATGTGCCGTAAACGCTCATGTCGTGCCGTTGTTAATTATTATTAGTCAATGCCCCTACCGAGAAGGGCACGGTTGTATTAATTTCGATTGTGTAACCTAACGCCTTAATTTGTCCGTCGATAACCGCCTCAGTGGGCCAGTTAGCGCGGTTGCCTGTAAGGAAGCCGCTAAGGATTTTGAGAGTCGCCATGCCAAGATTCGCCCAGGGGACGCTGATGTCAAAGGCTTGCTCGATTGTACTATTAGCTGGAATAACAACAGGCGCGTTATTGGTGTTAAGTGTGCCAATACGGTGCAGTGTCCCGTCGAAGTTGAGAAACACATCGAGGTACATTTGTGTAATAGTTAGCGGGGTAGGCTCCAAGTTCGTAAAGTTCATCCAAACGCGGAAAACCAAATTACCGCCCGACGCAAACTGATAGAGCTGGACGCGCGTAAGCTGATAACGTAAATGTTGCGCTGCCTTCGCGCCTTTTATCAGATATACAGCATACGCTGCGCCGCCAGCAATGGCGGCGACCAATAAAAATGTACCAATACCGTTATTATTGTTGTTATTGTCCTTCATCGTGCCTTGTGCTTTTACGTGTGTAAAGGTAGCACAGTATAGAAGGCTATGCAAAGGGGGTAGTCTGCATTAAATTTGGGAAGTGAGAATAAAAAAGTCGTAGGACGCTGTTTTCGTCGATTAGAGCATAACGGCCTTTTTTGCCGCTAATTAGCTGCATACTAAGTAATTGCCCTATCCGTTGCGCTGTCCATTGCATCTTCGCGAGGATGGGGTTACGTTCCACGATTTCCGACGGTGTGTAAAGTATTGCTTTCATGCCGCAATATTAACTAATTAATTTTCAAGTACAAAATATTTTTTTCGGGAAATTGCAGGGTAGGGTGAAAAAAATTTATATCGACCACAGGAAGAGCCCGCTGCCCCCGTCGCACGAAAAAAACACTATAATCGTCTCTGTATGAGCTGCATTTGCGTATATTTTATAAACGAAGCGCGGGATTGCAATACGTTCAGTTTTATAAGCCATAGCCACCTCGTTGAGCCTCCACGGGTCAAAATCAGTCACAAAGTGAGTACCCACCGCGCCGTCCTGTTTCCACGCTCCAAAATCATAAGAGCGCGGGTCGTCGTCGGGGTAGAGTTTATATTTGAAAAAAGCATCGTGAGACACCCAAGTAGCGAAGGGAGCCGCCAGCGGGTTGTCGGGGTTATTTATATACTCCCTAAAATCGTCGTTAAATTCAAATTCACGCTGATAATCATATAAATACTGCTTCATAATATCCGCCTTTAAGTTTTTTGCAAATATAATACTCTGAAAATTAATTACAAAATTTTTTTGCACCCCCACCAAAACCCCTCCCCAAACCCCACCCCAAACCCCACCCAAAACCCTACATATATATACTATCATATACAAACATCATAAATCATTACAATCATTGCAATCATTTACTATTACTTTTACAATGTTTGCAAATGATTGCAATGATTGTAAGCATAAAAAATACACACAAATTAACACAAATAACTGCAATAATTTAATAAATGTTAAAGCATTGAAAAAACTTGTGAAAATATTTGGAGATTAAAAAAAAGTAATGCAACTTTGCATCGTCAAAACACTTCAAAGGCTAAGAAATTTTAGGCGGTTGCCTTCCGTGCTCGAATGAGTAACGCTTTTGAAGTGGCGTTGACGGCGGATGGCGACCGCTTAACTTTTTGTTTAAATAATCCGCCGCAACGTCAAAAAACTTCAAATTATGATACAGAAAGAACAAAAGAAAGGCGTATTGATGCACATCGACCTCGTGAAGGATTGCATCGAGCCACTAACACAGCCGCAGCGCGGTGCACTGTTGGAGACAATAGTTGCAGGGTACTACCCAAAATTGTTTGCGGAGAGCAACGACGAGATGGTAAGGGCGATGGCTCACATCATCCGCGGCAACATCCGCAACAACGACGAACGCTACGAAAAACGCAAACAGAAACAGGCGGAGACGTGGGCGAAGTACAACGAACGCAAGAAGGCGGCGCAATCGGCTCAGCCTTCACAATCATTGCAATCGTCACAATCATTGCAATCATTGCAAGCGACGACAACGACTACCTCTTACACATCCTCAACCACTAACACATCCTCCAACACATACACAGACACAAACACAAACACAAACTCGGATAACAATCAAGTTATCAATAAGGTAAATAATAATAAAAATTCTTTCTCTGAAAATAAGTACACCCTCGACGAAGTTCGTGAACTGTTAGAGAGAGAGAGAATTTTTTTCAAACAAAACTGGTTGAGAGATTTCTTCCTGTTGAATAACCAGCACTTCAAATGGAAATACGACCCAGTCAACGCTGCACAGGCGTATGTAAGATTGCATCCAGAGGCGTTGAAGGAAAAGAACCCAGAGAATGCCCCCCAAGTTTCCGCCGCGCCCCCCACAGGCAAAACTGGCGAAGCATACAGCGCAATGGAGGCCACTGGCTATCGCGCCGCCTGCGAGCTGTGGGATGCAATCTGGAAAGAGATACGCCCTAAGATAGACAAATCTATCGCCCTATTCGTGGAGACTAATGTTCGTCCAGATATTGCCTGGTCGCAAGGTTACGCCAACAAAGGGTTGCGCTTTGTGCTAAACAACGAAACAAAGCCTTTTGCCGAGGTGCACCAGGAAGTTGACGGCGTATTCGCTCAGCACGCTGAGACATTCCACAAATACGGCGTTAAGAAACTCCAGTATCGCAGCTCCGTACCAGAGGCGGCCGATATAGGTAAACGGTAGTATTAATTATCAGACAAAACACGGCAGGGGAGAGGGTGCACACTGGGGCCCTGAGAACAAAAAGCCTGGAATACTTTAAAATTTGCCCGTTTCCGCCGCCTTATTCCCTTTGCTGTGTTTATTAACGTCTAATAAGTAAAAATCGAAAAATCACCCCTAAAATCCCCGAATTATGACACGTGAACAATCAAAACAAATTCGACAAATTGAAGCAATTGCCGATAAATTGTCGGAGTATGTGGAAAGCTGGGAACGACCGTTCAATAAAGAAGCGTTTGAGCCAATATCCGACAATTTGCCCCGTGGTACGGACACTCCCGAGGCATTTAGCGCTGATGTTAAAGTCTTCAATGCGAAGGTACATGACTACGCGCTCGGCTTGCTTAATGAGCTTAAAGACAAGTATTTGAAAATCTACGCCGAACTCTAACGGCAGCCTTCCACAGCCCGACCGACCGGGGTAAAATGTAAGACTTGGCCGCCCCGGTCTTTTGGATAATCTATTTAATTACTCTATTAAACATAAATAAAATTATTATGGTATATTATCGAAGTATGCGCGGCTTACGTGCCGCAATTAGTTGCAGGATAAAAATATCAATGTATAGTGACGATACGCCGCTATCCGGTGAGATTATGATAATACATAGATGGCATCAATCAAAAGTAATAGAGTTGTTAAAGGATATATTACAGCATATCCACGACTATGATATTACGACGACATACAGCGCGGCGAAACGTGGTAATAATGTGACAACATTACACATTAAACAATTATCCGAGCTTGATGGCCCGATACCCGCAGAATTTTTAACCAACTAACGACATAATACCGGGCTAATCCGTAGAATGTTGAAGTGACGGACGCGCGCATTTTTCCCTACGGACAGAGACCGAACGGAACGCCCGGTATTTGTTGTAACTAACGAATAAAAGTAACGTATTATGTATCAGATTGAAGTAAAAGACAACAGCAAGGAGAAGGTGTTTGTTTTCTGTCCTTCGGTAGTGAGTGTTAAGGAGTGGATTTATACACAATTACTTAACGCTATGCACGAAGATTTGAAATATCACACAACACTTGCAACAACGGCAGATATTACAGAATGTTACAGCTGTGCCTTCGGGCTCTTGCAACAAGCCGACGAGGACGAACTAACTTCGGTATCATTCTCTACGTACCACAATGTTGAATTTGTGGTAAAGTATCAACCCGACGAAAATTTGAAACTTGTAAACTTGGTATAAAATGAGAACAAAAAAGCAACTTCCCGCCGCTGATGAAATTGCAACGCTCGCGGCACAGTCTAAGACGAAAATAGGCGCGAAGCCTTCACAGATGCTCCGCTCCTGCCGCCTTCAATTTCAAAACCCCGCCACCTTCGAGGTAACGTCTATTTACCTCACGCGCACGGATGCCCGCAGATACCGCGTTAAGATTTTCAAAGGCGGCAAGTGTCAGATGGCGCAATATGTGGAAGGCGACGACTTCCTCGAAGTATTACAGAAGGTCAACGACTACATTAATTAATCATGCCCCAATTAATTCAATACTGCCTTTTTGACCCGCCGGAGGTGACAGAATTGCCACGGATGGACGCGACGGTCGGAGATTTTAAACAAAATATGTTTGTCGATAAATTCCGACCGCGCGCCACCACCGACGACTGCTACACCCCTCCCGCCGTGTATGAGGCTGTAAAAGGCTGGGTAAATGACAACCTGTTAGACTTGACAGGTAAGAGTATTGAGCGGCCGTTCTATCCCGGTGGCGACTTTTTGAAATATGAATATAAAGAGAATAGCGTGGTAATCGACAACCCGCCCTTCTCAATATATTCGAGAATAGTTCGCAATTATGTAAGGATGGGGATAAGGTTTTTTCTATTCGGACCGGCGTTGTCGCTGTTTGTAAAAGACGAGTATAATGTGCAATATGTAATATGTAGATGCAATATTACATACGCAAACGGCGCGAAGGTGCGCACTGGATTTGTCCACAACCTTGGCGGCAATAAGATTATTTTGGCTGGCGATTTATCAGATGACATCAACAGGGCGCAACACAATAAAAAAGCCTTCGGAAAATTCGACAAGGGCTTTGGAATGTACAGCGCAGCGGATTTGATGCGATTTGTACCAAAAAGGCGTAGACAAATAGAACTAACAGGCGGCTGCGAAATTTACACCCATATCGACAGGCGTAAGGTGTTTGGCGGCGCGATGAAATTCAACGACGTAGAAGCTAACTTTTTAAAACGATTAGACGATGAAAGAGGATAAAATAATAAACTACATCCCCGAAGGTGAAACGCCTAAATTTAGGCTATTTTTCGCACGTCCCGCGAAGTTTGGCGCGTTCTTCCTTACTCGATGTCTGTATAGTATCGAGGCAGAAGGCAAGCCGTGGCAACAAAATATTTTTGTCGGCACGGTCGGGATGTTGACCGCACCAACCGCAGCAATCGACGCTGTGTGCTTATTGGTAGCATATCTCGCGCGGCTGTTGTGGTATATAATAAAAAGCCTGTGGTCGCTCATAATATATGCCGTAAAAGTCGTTTTAAAATACTTTTTTGGCACGGCCTTGAAATGGGCGACACTTATATTAATAGCATTAATATTATGGCTAAAATGGGACGAAATAACCGCAATAATACGCTGTTGGCATTGGTAATGCGATTTATTAACACAATAGTCTTAATAATAGGTTATTGTGTGATAATTAAAGAATTGCTTAGTGGTACGTTAACAAGCACTTTAATATACTACGCTAACATGATAGTTACAAGTTTGACAACGATAATACAAGGCACGTAAAATGGAAGCACTCATAAAAGCATTATTATACGTAGCTGAGCGGAGCAATATACGCCTCGGCATCGACCCTGACGACGGGAATGTCTATGAAATAGGAGAGGAGAGTGAAGGAGTAATCCGCCTCCACCCTATCACCGACCCCGCGCAGACTGTTGCAATATATGACCCTTCGCGGCTCGTTACGCTCAATAATGCAACGGCATTACATCAGTATTGCAACGGCATTACAACGGCGTTGCAACGGGTCGGCATCGATAGAGAAACGGCATTACAACGGGCTGCAATCGGAACGACAACGGACGAACAACGGATCGCCAACGGATTTGCAACGGAGGCGGAACGGGAGCTCATCGGCGCGGGAAAGGTCAATTTGCCGCTATTTTCTACCGATTGCCAGCCGGAAGTGGAAGGCGTGGCGCGGAAAATAGAGAACCTCCTCCGCCGCGCCATCAGTGCGACTAACAAGCCGCAAACGCTTGAAAATTTGATGCAGATACACCGCGCCGCAGCGAAGTATGCTGCCGCCGGCAATATCTTCAAATTAAACCAAATCGAGAACCGCCTCCGTGGAATTGTGGCAAAACAGGGCGCAATTAAGACGAGCGAACAAACCATCGCCCGCCGCCGCCGCCGCCGCGTATTGCTAACAAAAATTGCCGTTGCCGTCGTATTTGCGACTGCGGTCGGGTTGTGGGGGTATTTGAAGATTAGCACACTAACGACCAACGCGCCGCCACAATCAACAGCCGCCTCTCCTACTCTACCGACCGAGAGCCCGGCAGACACAACAACGGCACTCGCCGCTGCCTTCGCTGAGTACGAGGCGACAACAGGCAAGCGAATCTACCAAGGCGGCCGCGACTGCATCACCCGCGCAGCAATCGCCGCCGGTGTGCAAAATGACAAAATAGCAATTATTAAAATAATCAAGGATAACGTAAAATGAAACCGTCGTATTTGCTATCAATACTTATTGCGAACCTTCGCAATATTATTAAAGTAATACAAGACAGTAAGCATGATAAATTCGTCGCCGATTTGGTGATTGAAAATTATCGAAACACCTATGATGTATTGCGAAGTGTTACGAATAAGGATGACGTAGATGTATTTGTTACGTCTGACTTTTACAAGCATTATTTTGCAAAGAAAATGGACTATATAGCAGAGCGTCATTTTCAATTTACCAAGATACAGTACATCGCAGAAGTGAAGGCGATGATTGATAAAACGATAGATAATGCAGCGCGCAAGGGTTTCTGTATCGAGAGCGACACCGAGGAAGCCTCTGCTCCTAAGCCTGCGCCCGCTGCATCTGACAATACCCCCGACGGCAACGAAATGCTGCCGCCGCAAATCTCTGAGGCTGATTCTGTAAGGATTTTGAAATTGTTACATAATATTTCAAACAATATACAGAAGGTGGTCGAAATCTTTGAACGTGCTTTAAATAAGCAAGTTTAATTTATTATGTGCTAAGTGATTAACTATTAAACAAATTTTGCTACTATGAAAGAGAAATTATTATTTATCCTCGTGTGGCTATTCTTTACCCTCATTATCGGCGTGGCTCTGTTTGGTTCGCTGTTGCAGTTCGTAACATTCTGGGAGGCGAGGTAATAGTTTGATTTGAAATTACTTTATTATTTGTTTTGACAAAAAAACGCCCCGGTCGGAGTTTTCCGCCGGGGCGTTTGATTTATTATTGTGGAAGGATTCTTTATGTTAATTTATACAGTGTTTTGTTACCGTCGCGCCACTTTACGACGGTGGCGGTGATGGGGTAACAGTTGGCGGGGATTTGAGAGAGCTGCTCCTTTAATATCTTTGCGTTTGTAAAGAATTTGCCCTCGCCTGTTTCCTCGTTCTTAAAGTGTACCAACGTGCGCCCTTCGCCCTTCTCCGTCTTGATGTTCTCAACGATATTGAGTATTACAATGCTTTTGCCCGCTATTTCGTCGATGGGTACGCGCTTACAGCTGTAAGAACTGGCGGCAACATCTTTGACCGTGCCTTCTTTTATAAGGTCTGCAAAAGATTTCATTTTATGCCGTATTCGTTGCAAATTCTTTCGATTTCCGCCTTGCGCTCCGCTCTTTCCTGCAAGAAGGCGCGGTATCGTGTTATTTTTTGCTCCATCTCGCCGTCTGGGTACAGTCCCATTTTCGCCGCGTTGTATTCGTTAATTAGCTTGTTTTCGTAGTCGTTCCCGTAGAGCTCAGTAAAGATAAGTTCTATAAAAAGATTTTGCGTGATAGGCTCGTAGCGTCTGAACTCATACGCCGACCATTGCGGGCCGCCTTCCGTTTCATCAGCGGCGGCGACGGTTGGTTCTTCGTTGATGTCAAGCCGGATTATTGCGCACTGTTTGCCGCGCTCAAACTCCGTCGGCTGCTGGCTGTAATATGTCTTTATC
>JAXJWR010000025.1:0-3732 GCA_036307905.1 Acutalibacteraceae bacterium | reverse complement strand
CGTTCCCATCCCGAACACGGAAGTTAAGCTCACTTGCGCCGAAGATACTTGGCGGGCAGCTGCCCGGGAAAATAGGAAGGCGCCAACACAAAGAAAGACACAGAGAAATCTGTGTCTTTTCTTTTCACTGTTTAAAGGATGGGAACGGTTTCCACCCGTTATCTTGCGGTACCCAAAATCGTTTTAACGTAGCAATATAATTGATTTTAACTAAAAAAGAACGAAGAAAATCTTCGTTCTTTTTTACGGTTTTGCGCTTAAAAGCTCTCTGAACCTTGTAGGTGTGATTCCGTATACCCTTTTAAAGGCGGCGCTGAAATAGCTGAAATCGGAAAACCCACATTTCGAACAGATGTCGCCTACGTGTTTCTCCTCGTTTCTCAGAAGCTGGCAGGCAATTTCCAAACGGTGGAGCAGAATGTACCTTGTCACCGTAAGACCTGTGTGCTTTTTAAATTTTCTGCAAAAATAGGTTTCGTTGTAGTTGAATTTTTCGCAAATTGTTTTGGTGGATAGGGGAGCGCCAAGGTTGGCTTCGATAAAGTGGAGCACCTCGTAAAACTCTCCCGAGTGTCCGGAATCTACTTCTGCAGAACTGCCCGTGTAAAGCAGGTCTATAAGGTTATAAAAGTACGCCACAACGCGGAAGTGTTGGTTTTTGTCGTTTGCCTCAATTATATCTCTGATTACAGATACGGTTTTTTGGTCGGTAAAAAGGGGACAAAAGGCCACCTTACGCTCTAAAAAGGCGCTCAGACACTTGGAAGACGCTTTGGTGGAGTTGAAAAATTGTGAAAGTTCGATTTTAATCGATCTGTAAATGGTGTCGTCAGAAAGACACTCTCCGCTGTGCACAGCAGCCGAGGGGACAATAAGTGCTTGACCCTCTGAAACGGTGTAGGACTCACCGTCTATAACCGTCTGAATTTTTCCGGCCAAAACCAGGGTGATTTCCATACAACTGTGCCAATGGGGCGCCCATTTCGGCATATTCCAATTTGCGGGGATAAAAAATGCTCCGCTTTCGCCGTATATGGTAGCGGTCATCTCTTTGAGCTGGTCGATTCTCACTATATCACCTCGAGGAGTGCAAAATTCTTACAAAATGTGGAGAACACATATAGATTATTATATACAGATAAAGGATTTTGTCAATTACAAACCGGTTGAATAGCATAAAACAAAATGGATGATTTTTTTGGAAGAAAAGGCAAAAAACCACGGTAACGCACTATTACGGAAAAAGCGCCGTTTTCGGGCAATTTCTCACTATGGCGCACACTCGTATGGAGTGGTTTTTGCTGTTTGTTGTTGTGCAAATCAACCAAAATCACAAAAAGTATAATTGCTTTTTAGGTAACAGTTGCAAAAGAGTTGGGTTTGGAGTATAATATACAAAAAAGAAAACAAGGGGGACATTATAATGGTAGCACCTATTGCGGCGGCGATTATATTTGTGGCAATGTTTGTACTCATAGTAGCCGATAAAATCGAACGCCATATCGTAACTCTTGGTTGCGGATTTTTAACACTTGTGGGTGTTTTCCTGATAATACGCGGCTTCGACCTTGCCGCCGTTTGGGAGACTCTTTCGCTGGAGTCCTTCACTCAGCTTCACTTCTGGTGGGCAGACCCTAACGTTACTCACGAGGGGGGACACGGCGGAATTGACTGGGCAACCATTCTGTTTATTGCAGGTATGATGGTAATGGTAGAAGGCATGGCAAAATCGGGCTTCTTCCGTTGGCTGTGTATGCTTCTTGCAAAATGGGTAAACTATAAATCGGTGCCCCTGTTCATCACCTTTATGGTAATGTCGGCCTGTCTTGCAATGTTCATCGACAGCATTACGGTAATTCTTTTCCTCGCCGCCATTACTATCGAGCTGGCTCGTCTGCTAAAATTCAGCCCCGTTCCTATGATTCTTGCCGAAATTTTCTGTGCAAATCTGGGCGGCTCGTCCACTATGTGCGGCGACCCTCCAAACATCATTATCGGCTCGGCTTTGGGATATTCCTTTACGGATTTTCTTTTAAACACCGGCCTTATGGCAGGAATAAGCCTTGTTGCGGTGGTTATTTATTTCTACCTTGTAAATCGCAAGACTCTTATGGAGGCCGATAAGGCGGAAAAAGACCTTTCGGCAATGCCGACACCTGCTTCTGCCATCGTTAATATGAAGGATTTTATCGTCAGCATCTGCATTTTCCTTCTGGCTGTGGTTCTTCTCGTAACCCATGCCAACACAGGTCTTTCCGTGGCAACCATAGGTGTGGGTATCGCGATTATAACCCTTATTGCAGCAGGAAAGGATATTCCTCATATACTTAAAGGGGTCGACTATAAAACGCTCCTTTTCTTTGTGGGCTTGTTCATAGTTGTAGGCGGTCTTGAACAGACAGGTGTACTTAAAATTATTGCCGATTTCATCGCAAGCATTTCCGGCGGAAACGTTATGGTAATATGCGCAATTATTATCTGGTTCTCGGCAGTAGCATCTGCCTTTGTAGACAATATTCCCTTTGCGGCCACAATGGTTCCCATCATTGTAAGCCTTGCAGGTCCCGACGGAACCCTTCTTGCCACCCTGGCCTGGAGCCTTGCAATGGGTACCGATATAGGCGGCTGTGCAACACCCATCGGCGCATCTGCCAACGTTGTGGGCCCCTCGGTTGCCGCTAAAAACGGTTATATGATAGGCTGGGGCAAGTTCTGCAAACAGTCGGTTCCCGCTACCATTATCGTACTTACCATCTCTACACTCGTCATTTTCCTTAGATATTGTTAATAACTTTAATTAAAGGAGGGTTTCTATGGCAAAGCAGTATATCGTTGCTATCGGCCGCGAATTCGGAAGCGGCGGAAAACACATCGGAAGAGCCTTAGCGGCAGCACTTGGCGTAAATCTTTACGACCGAAACATCGTTGAAAAAATCGCCGCCGAAATGGAGGTAGAGGCCGAACAACTCCAGAAGTATGAAGGCAAAAAAAGACGTTCATTTTTCCACAGAACGGTTAATGGCCACACAACCGCTATGGAGGACCACGTAATAGATTTGCAGTTCGATTATATCCGTCGTCTGGCCGACTCGGGCGAATCATTTGTAATTGTGGGTCGCTGTGCCGAGGACGTGCTCAGGGGCAGAGAGGACCTTATTTCGATTTTTGTAAAGGCCGACCGCGAGTATAGAATCGGCAGGGTTATGAAGCAGTTTTCACTCAGCCGTCCTGCGGCTATTGAAAAAATGGACCGTCACGACCGAACCAGAAGGGCCTATCACGACCATTACAGTAAATCAAAATGGGGCGACATAAAAAGCTACGACCTTTGTGTGGATTCCACCCATTTTGGTACCAAGGGAACAGCAGATTTCCTTAAAAATTACGTAGAAAAACGTATAGCCGCAAGCGAAGAATAATCAAAACACCCTGTTGCTTTCGCCACAGGGTGTTTTTGCGGATAGCAAGAATAACATATTTATATTATTCCCTTGCAAAGGTTTTAAATTTATGGTAATATACTAAAGTTGTAAAGATAAGTTAAATTAACAGGAGGCTCTTATGCCGGACATTAAAAGTGAAATCTCCCGCCGCAGGACATTTGCCATAATTTCCCACCCCGACGCGGGTAAAACCACCCTTACAGAAAAGCTTCTGCTTTACGGTCGTGCCATTCAGTCGGCAGGCTCGGTAAAAGGAAAGCAAAACGATAAGCACGCCGTTTCCGACTGG
>JAXJWR010000024.1:0-1328 GCA_036307905.1 Acutalibacteraceae bacterium | reverse complement strand
GGGATGGCCTGCCTCCAGTTCCTCTTTAAGCACCTCGGAAATATCCTCCTTAGTGGTAACCACAATACGGTCGGCATTTAAGTGGGTGATGGATGCGGCGATTTCGTCGGTCAGCACGGTAGTTATAACCCTTATTCCGAAGGCCTTTGCCATAGGAATAATAACGCTTGCCAGACCCGATGCGCCTGCGTTCATAAGGAGGGTATCGCCTTCCTTGATATTACCCTCGATAAAGAGGTTTAAATATGCGGTGGCAAAAGCCTCGGGGATAGCGGCCGCCTCTACCATTGTGCAGTTTTCGGGCACGGGCATAAGCATATCGTATTTAACGTTGGCATACTGGGCATATCCGCCGCCGCCAAGCAGGGCGCAAACCTTGTCGCCAACCTTCCAGTTGGATTTTTTAGCGGCCTCGGGTCCTACCTCGGTAATGGTGCCTGCGATTTCAAGACCCATCCATTCGGGGCAACCGGGAGGGGGCGGATAATCTCCCTCTCTCTGCATAAGGTCGGCTCTGTTAAGAGCGGCGGCCTCGATTTTAACCATACAGTCCTCTGCTCCCAGCACGGGGTCGGGTACGTTATCCCAACGAAGGGATTTGTCGTCGTTTACTAAAATTGCTTTCATAGGTTATATTTCTCCTTAATAAAATAATCTATGCCTTTCATAACTATACCTATTTTATCAAAAATTCCTCGGCTGAACAAGTCGATATTCTGCATAAAAAGGACAGTATTCTATATTCTTTTGCGTCCGCCGTCGATAAGGATATTCTGTCCTACGATATAGCGAGCCTCATCAGAGCATAGATAGGCAATAAGGGAAGCGTTTTCTCTTCCCGTTCCGCATCTTCCAAGACGGCAAAGATCTGTTTCTTTGGAAAAGTCAATATCTCCGTCGGGTACGGGACTGACGGTGCCGGGAGAAACGCAGTTTACGTTAATACCGCTGTTCACAACCTCTTTGGAGAGTGCGGCGGTCATAGCGATAACGGCGCCCTTGGTGGCAGAATAGTGCACCATATTCTCGTTTCCGAAATGACCTGCAACGCTGGAAACGTTTACGATTTTTCCATAACCGCGCTCTATCATTCCGCGAAGCACGGCTCGGGTTACGAAAACCGTTCCCATAACGTTTATATCAAAATATTTTTTCCACAAATCGGCAGAAACTTCCATAAAAGGACCCGAATCTCTCCAGACTGCGGCATTGTTTATGAGGAAATCGATTTTACCGAACTCCTTCTCTGCCTCGTCTACAACCATATAGACGTCCTGCTCGTTTGAAATATCGCAGGTATAGGTTAAAACCTTAACACCCTTCTGCTC
>JAXJWR010000023.1:0-3750 GCA_036307905.1 Acutalibacteraceae bacterium | reverse complement strand
CTAACTTTTGGGGTGCATATTGCTTTTCGCTTTTAAATTCTTATCTTTCCGATGGGGGCATCCTCCATCAGCTTGTTTTCCTGGGCGGTTTTGATATTTTTAAGGTCAACCACTGATTTGAGTGCTATATAGAAGGAAAGTCCCGTGCTGACCAGAAATGCCACGATTGCAATAGGCTCGGTCATTATTCCGCGCAGCAGGTAAATTGCCACGTCGGCCACAATATTATAAATAATGAATACGGCCCATACCTTTAGATACTGCTTTAAAAACTGCTTTTTAAGGGCTTTTACCTTTTCTTCGTACTGCTGCCATTTTTCGTCCATAAGAACACCATCCTTTAGTTGTTTGGTAACTGCATACATTTTAATCCGAGGGCAAAAATATGTCAACAGGAACAGCAGGCATAAACCCTACGATAGAGTTTGCTTATACTTTTACACTTCGGTAGCGGTAAGGCCTGTGAGTTCTTCAAAGACGGGCAGTTCGTAGCAGGGAAAGTAGAGTTCCCAAGGTTCGCCATCTTTTTCAATTTCCAGTATGTGATAGACCTTACAAATGATACCGCCGTAGTTATCCTCACTGAGCTTATACTGTTTATATATTCCTTTATTACATTCCTCGTCCTTAATCCATTCGTCTATGCGGATGGTCTTTTTTACGGTTCGAATTGCCTTAAGACTATCCAGCGGGAAGGCATATTTTCCGTCGGTATCTGCAAGATATAGATTTTGCGAATCAGAAAAAGCGCTGAAAGAGGTATTGATGTACGGGGCAAGCTGTATATCCTTTTCGCGAACCTTGATTTTTCCGTCTTTTTCTATGTAATTAAAGGATAATACGTCAACATCCTTTGCTTCGGGCGGAACGCCAAGTTCGGCAAATATGTTGTCGACAACCTCTCCAAGGTCGGCAAAGACCTGCTCGCTTTCCTCGGACTCCAGAACGCTCTTTGTGCGGCGCATTGCTATAATGGCAAGAATAATTCCTACCGCCAGGCAGGCTCCCCCAACCCAAAAGAGCCAGGAAGCATTCTGATATGCAACCGAAAGCGTTACACCGTCCTCGTCAAGCACAGATTTGGCTATTCCGATAAGAGAGGTTCCTCCTGCGATGATGCAGACCCACTCGATAATGCGTACAAAAAGCGGTAATCCGCTGTTTTTTATTGTTTCACCCACCGAGTTTGATGCCCTTTCCAAGGACTGCACCAGAAAATCGGAAGGTTTTTGTATTATAAACTCGCTGCCGTTTGCCTGCTCGTTTTTCTTATCACTTGTCAAATTGACACCTAAAAAAGGTTTCATTGGTAATTCCTCCGTTTATTGTGTTGATTTAATGGCGATAGCGGGAGGAGAAAGCCCTGCCTGCACTTATCAGTCCTATAAGCAAACCTTTTTTCATAATATTCCTCCCTTAAAAACAAGCGTTGCACGCGGCCAATATGGATTTCATATATATTTTAACACTTTAAAGAGGAAAAAGCAATAATTCGGTAACAAAAGGAAGTTAAACTTAGAGAGAAACCTTAAAAAATTCCGTTGCAAATGCCGAACATTTGTGCTATACTGAAAATGCGAATATTTGTTCGATTGGAGGAGCCTTATTTTGTCAAGACCGACCCTTTCCGAAAAACAGCTTAAGGTATACAATTTTTTAGTTAAAGAGCTTGGCCGCGGAATTCCACCCTCTGTGCGTGAAATCTGCAGTCAGACAGGTATAAAGTCCACCTCTACCGTTCACGGGATTTTAAGCACGCTGGAGGAAAACGGATACATCGAGCGTGATGCCAGAAACTCCCGTTCCATCCGCATTGCAGGTGCATCCTCTACGGCGCAGGTGCCCGTTATCGGCAGGGTTACGGCCGGTCAGCCTATTCTGGCGGTAGAGGAAATCGAGGACTATATCCCCTACGCCACATCCGATTCCACAGGTCTTTTTGCCCTTCGCGTTGTGGGGCTCAGTATGAAGGACGTGGGCATTCTGGACGGTGATATCGTTATTGCCGACAAGGATGCCGCATATCGCCCCGGCGACATAATTATAGGTATGGATGGGGACGAAGCTACTGTTAAAAGGCTTGTGGTTAAGAACGGACAGATAATATTTATGCCCGAAAACCCCGATTTCGACCCCATTTATCCCGAAAACCCTTCGGTTCTAGGTAAGGTAATCGGAAGTTACAGGAAGTACTGATTATGAAAAAATTTGTTGAAATTTTTACCGACGGTGCCTGTTCGGGTAATCCCGGTCCCGGCGGATGGGGGGCGGTACTCCGCTTTTGCGGTCGCGAAAAGGAACTTTGCGGCGGAGAGCTGAACACCACCAACAACCGTATGGAACTGACGGCGGTTATCGAGGCGCTTTCGGCCCTGAAGGAGCCCTGCTCCGTCACCCTTACCACCGATTCAAAATACGTTTGCGATGCTATTCTTCAGCGTTGGGTTTACTCCTGGCAAAAAAACGGATGGAAAAAGGCCGACAAAAAGCCTGCCCTTAACGTTGACCTTTGGGAAAAACTTCTTCCGCTGTTAGAAATTCACGAGGTCAAGTTCTGCTGGGTAAAGGGTCACGCAGGCCATCCCGAAAACGAGCGTTGCGACGCTTTGGCTGTCTCTTTCTATAAAAACCTTCAAAAATAAAACAATATTGACAAATTATACTATTAGATATATAATAAATTTAGCGAATTTTACTATTCCTTTCAGGAGGAGATTTTATGAAAAAAATTATTGTCCGTTATACTATGTCTGTGTTTTGTTATCGGTATGCTGGCTGCTTGCGGCGACGCCAAAACCGACAATAGCTCTTCCGACGGTTCTTCGGTAAACAATAACGAAGCTACATACACCGTACCGGACCTTGTTGGCAAGGTTGCCGACGACGTTAGCAAAAGTGCAGATTATAAGGACGTTTGCGCCTTTGAAATAGTGTACGAGCACAGTTCGAAGGTAGAAAAGGGCAAAATTATTTCTCAGCTCCCTGTTGCAGGCGAAACCTTTGGTGAGAAGCCACTGTTACCCTTACCGTAAGCGATGGCGCCAATATGGTGGAAGTACCCAACGTTTATAAGAAAACCTTAGCAGAAGCAAAAAAGATTCTTGAAGAAATCGGTTTTACCGTTATTGTTTATCAGGAATCCCACAAGACTGTTGATAAGGGACTGGTTTATACCACCTCTCCCGTTATTGGTTCCGACGTAGCCGACGACTCTGAGGTTAGCATTTACGTAAGCACAGGACCCGACGAGGACGAAAATCCCGAATCCTACACCACCCTACCCAACCTGGTTGGTAAAACCCGCTTTGAGGCCGAGCGTCTGCTGGCCGAAGCAGGACTGGTTGTAGGAACCGTTACCGAAGTTTATTCCGACACTGTTCCCTACGGTTCCGTTTGCAGTATGAGTGTTAAACCCGGAAAGATTACCTTCGGTGCGGTTATTGACCTTACCGTAAGCCTTGGACCCGAAACCACATTCCCGGCAAATTAAATATCAATACTATAAAAACACCGCCTAGGCGGTGTTTTTTTGTGAGCAATATGGTTGAAATTTAACGATTATCTGTGGTTTAACGATTTCAAATGATATATCGCTGGTGCGATATGATATACGGCATTGCCGTATGATATACTTGCTACGCAAGCATGGTATAATATCCGTTCCTTCATATGCCGAAGGCATATATCATCCACCGAAGGTGGGTATCATATCGAAGATATATCACCCGTTTCGAGAGGAACGGATATCAT
>JAXJWR010000022.1:0-8283 GCA_036307905.1 Acutalibacteraceae bacterium | reverse complement strand
CAAACCATTTCGGAACAAAAACTACTGTTTCGAAAATCAATCTTATAAATGCTCCCGACAACGAATCAATGCAACACTACGTTGAGGTTGGCGCCACCGACATTTATTATGCCGAAATGCTGGACGACAACATTATTCGAATGAGTGGCAAAAAAACCAAGGTAAACCTCGATAATCTTATTTATCTTGGCATAAACCATAATTACGCTCCCCTAAAGTCTGACGAGCTAAGATATGCTATTTCGGCCGCTGTTTCGCGAGACGCTATTGTAAACCGCTGTTTTTACACCAACGCTCTGGTCGCAACCGGATTTTTCCACCCCGATTGGAAGGAAGTTTCAGACTACCAGACTATAGGTTCTTCAGCAAATTTAAAAATATCTGTTGAGAATTTAGAGAAAATAGGTTATAATAGTTTAAATGCAGATGGTTTTCTTGAATCGAAAAGCGGAAATGTTTTAGAACTTTCCCTTCTTGTAAACAAAAACAGCTCTACAAAGCTTGCCGCCGCAAACCTTATTAAAGAACAGCTCGGCGAGGCCGGCATTAAAATTAACCTTAATGCCGTAGACGAGGAAAACTACTTCCGCGCCCTAAACGAGGGCAGTTTCCAGCTTTACGTGGGCGAAATTAAGATTGCCCCCAATATGGATATACGCTCCCTGGTTATAAGGGGCGGTAAGGCATCCTTCGGTATGCCTGCTCTGACTGTGCCTTCTGAAATACCTGTTACAGAAGAAGGCCAAGCAGAAGAACAAGTACCTCATTTCGATGCCGAAACATCCTATATATCGGTTGTAAACGGATTTTACGAAGGCAAAAACACTGCCATTGACGTGGCATCTGCTCTTTTGGCATCTATGCCGGTAATTCCCCTTATATACCGCAGTTCCATTGTTTTTTATTCTAACGATATTGAAGATATAGGCCCAGTTTCCGACTGTGACATCTTTATGTCGATAGATAAGTATAAAATCATAAAATAATTTCCGGAGGACTATAAAATGATAGCTTACGAAACCAGACTCGGCAAAATTCATATTTCAGAAGAGTATCTTCAGAAACTGATCGGCCAGGCCGTTACCTCCTGCTTCGGAGTGGTTGGAATGGTGCCCTCTACATCCAAACAGAAGATTTTCAGTCTTCTTTCCAAAAAGGAAGACATCAAGCAGGGTATAATAATTCGCGGAAATGCCGACAGCATCAATATTGAGCTTCATATAATCGTGTCCTACGGAATGAACATTAACGCTATCGCTCAAAGCATTGTACACAAGGTTCAGTACACCGTGACCGAGGCAACCGGAATTAAGGTAAACAAGGTTACCGTTAAGGTTGACGGAATTAAAGAGTAACCGATTCTTGCGATTTAGTGACCATACGGCACATATATAAGGAGTGTTTTGATGTTTAACGGAAACATACTGCGCGACGCGATTATTTCGGCCGCAAACAATATTGCTAACAACAAAAAGGCTGTTGACGATCTCAACGTATTCCCCGTTCCCGACGGCGATACCGGTACCAATATGTCTATGAGTATCGGCAATGCCGCCAGAGAGCTTGCTCGTCTTGAGGGCGAGACTGTGGGCGAGGTTTCTAAGGTAGCCGCTTCTGCCCTTCTGCGTGGAGCAAGAGGTAACTCGGGCGTTATCACCTCCCTTCTTTTCCGTGGATTTTCCAAGGGCTTTAAGGGACAGGATGAAATCACCCCCGAGAATCTTTCGGCCGCATTTAAAGCCGGTGTTGAAGCAGCTTACAAGGCTGTTATGAAGCCTACCGAAGGCACCATACTTACCGTTGCCAGAATTGCGTCGGAATATGTTGACACAGCTGTTGAGGAAGGCAAAGATGCACTTGAGGTTTTCGAGGCTGCCATTGCCGGCGCTAAGGATGCCCTTGCACAGACCCCCGAAATGCTTCCCGTACTTAAAAAGGCCGGCGTTGTAGACGCAGGCGGACAGGGCTTTGTTTGCATACTTGAAGGTATGTACTCTGTATTTAAAGACGGTATTATTATCGAATCTAAGTCGGTTGCAGAAGCTCCTGCAGAGGAGGAAAGCGAATCTGCCGCAAGAAATGCCGCGGGCGAGCTTGAGGACTTCGATATAAACTTCCCCTACTGCACCGAATTTATCGTTAACCGCGACGAAAACTGCGACAAACAGCCCTCTGAGCTTCGCTCTTATCTTGAATCTATCGGTGACTGCGTTGTTGTGGTTGAGGACGACGAGATAATCAAGGTTCACGTTCATACCGACCATCCCGGAAACGCTATTGAAAAGGCTCTTACCTTCGGCGCACTGGTTAAGCTTAAGATTGAAAATATGCAGGACCAGCACGAACGTGCAAAGCACGACACTAAGAACCGTTCTAAAAAGCCTGCACAGAATGCCGAGCGCACCGAAACCATTAAATCGGTTGCCCCCGAAAAGCCGGTAGGCTTCGTATCGGTTGCCGCAGGTGAAGGTCTCGCCGCACTCTTTACCGACCTTGGCGCTGACGTTGTAGTCAGCGGCGGACAGACCATGAACCCCTCTACCGACGATATTCTTCGCGCTGTAGAGGCTACTCCCGCCGAGACAGTATTTGTATTCCCCAACAACAAAAATATCATTATGGCGGCAGAGCAGGCTATTCCCCTTGCCACCCGTAACGTTATTGTTATCCACACCAGAACCATTCCTCAGGGCGTTACCGCTATGCTGAACTACGACCCCGACGCTTCCGAAAACGATAACGCTATTGCTATGGGCAACGCCATCAACAACGTTTCTACCGGTCAGATTACCTTTGCCGCAAGAGATTCCGATTTTGACGGTAAGAAAATCAAACAGGGCGAGCTTCTTGCCCTTGACAATGGTAAGATAGTATTTACCGATACCGACCTTGAAAACTGCCTTGTTAGGCTTTCAAAACAGCTTATCAAGCGCGATAGCGAATTTATGACCGTATTCTACGGTGAAGGAGTTACCGACGAACAGGCCGAGGCCTTCAACGAGGTGCTTAACGAAAAATTTGCAGGAAAGGTTGAAATTACCTTTGTAAACGGCGGACAGCCCGTTTACTACTTCATTATTTCTGTGGAGTAATTAGTTATGTCTACCGAAAAGGACAACATTAGATATTTGGCAGGAGTTGGTGAAAAACGCTCCCTGCTTTTCGGCAAACTGGGCATCGACACGGTCGGCGCCCTTTTGCGTTTTTTCCCCCGTTCTTACGAGGACTGGAGTATTATTACCCCTATCGCTAATGCCAGGGGCGAAGGAAATGTTTGTATAAGAGCCAGGGTTATAAGTGGGGTTAGCGAAAACTATATTCGAAAGAATATGGTTTTATATAAGTTTACCGTAACCGATGACAGCGCCCGTATGAACATTACCATATTCAATAACAAATACGATGCTGCAAAAATCAAAATGGGTGCCGAATTTTTGTTTTACGGAAAGCTCAGCACCGATTCCTTTTATCTTGAAATGTCCTCCCCACGTATAAGACCTGTGGACGAGCAGTACATACGTCCTGTTTATCATACCACCTACGGTCTTACCAGCAATGCCGTTGAAAAGGCGGTTAAGGTAGCTCTTACAAAGGTAGTTATTCAGGAATTTTTGCCACCACGTGTTATTGAGGCAAACCATCTTTGTTCCAGAGAATTTGCACTCAAAAACATTCATTTTCCCTCCTCTAAAGAGGCGCTTTGCGAGGCCCGCAGGCGACTGGTTTTTGAAGAGCTGTTTATGCTGCAATCGGGCCTGCTGCTTGTCAAGAACGTAAATCGCGGAAAGACACCCTGCGTTATGAAGGAGGATTTTACTGAAGCCTTCTCTGCCCTTTTGCCATATGAGCTTACTGCTGCGCAAAGGCGCTGTATAGCTGAGGCTGCTGTGGATATGGCCTCCGATAGTCCGATGAACCGCTTGATTCAAGGAGACGTTGGCAGCGGTAAAACCGCCGTTGCCGCCGCCTGCTGTTTTAATGCCGTTAAAAACGGATATCAGGCCGCTATGATGGCCCCTACCGAGATTCTGGCTGAACAGCATTTTGCAACCTTCAGCAAGATTTTCGAAGCCGCAGGACTTAAAATCGCCCTTCTTACAGGAAGTGTAACAAAGAAAAAGAAGGAAAATATAAAAACCGCCCTGGAGCTCGGTGAAATAGATATTGTGGTGGGCACCCACGCTTTGCTCTCTGACAACGTTTATTTTAAAAAGCTGGGGCTTGTTATTACCGACGAGCAACACCGTTTTGGTGTTAAACAGAGGTCTGCCTTGGAGGAAAAGGGCAATGCTCCCCACGTACTGGTTATGTCAGCCACCCCCATTCCGCGGACTTTAGCCCTTATTATTCACGGTGACCTGGATATTTCGGTTATAGACGAATATCCCAAAGGCCGTCAGACCACGGAGACCTATTGCGTAGGCTCTGATCTGCACGAGCGAATTTATAATTATATTAAAAAGCATATTGAAGAGGGCCGACAGGCTTATATCGTTTGCCCCTTGGTTGAGGAGGGAGAGGACTCCCCTGCCGACCTTATTTCAGCCGAGGAATACTTTGAACAGCTTAAAGACGGTGTGTTTAAGGACTATTCCATAGCTCTCCTTCACGGAAAAATGAAACCCCGTGACAAGGATACCGTTATGCGTGGCTTTGCAGCAGGTGATACCGATATTTTGGTTTCTACCACCGTGATTGAGGTTGGTGTAGACGTGCCGAATGCCGCAATAATGGTGATAGAAAATGCCGAAAGATTCGGTCTTTCCCAGCTTCACCAGCTTCGAGGCCGCATAGGTCGAGGCGGCTTTAAGTCGACCTGTATACTTGTGTCCGACGTAAAATCGGCTAAGGAAAATCGACTTAAGGTTATGTGCGACACCTCTGACGGCTTTGAAATTGCCGATAAGGACCTTGCCCTGCGTGGTCCCGGCGACTTTATAGGAAACCGTCAGCACGGCCTGCCAAAGCTTAACATTGCCGATCTGGAAACCGACCTTGCGGTGCTGAAAAACGCAGGTATGCAGGCACGTATGCTTATCGATGGCGACCCCCTGCTTCATCAGCCCGAAAACGCCCAATTCAAATCGGAAATCGGCTGTATGCTGCAGCAATTTAAAAATAATTGATTATTCCGTCGGTTTGTGATAAAATAGTTCGAAACTGATTTTGGAGTTGTTTAATGAATATTCTAGATGCACTGCTTCATTCTTTAGAGCATCCCCTTGTGGAAACTTTAAAGATGACGCCTATACTCTTTCTGGCCTACCTGCTTATGGAATGGCTGGAACATCACGAAAGCTCGAAACTGATGGGCTTAGTTAATAAATCAAGACGGGTTGGACCTCTGCTTGGCTCTGCTTTAGGCCTTATTCCCCAGTGTGGTTTTTCAGGTGCCATTGCAGGAATGTATGCGGCAGGAACCGTAACTGCAGGAACTCTGCTGGCGGTTATACTTGCCACCAGCGATGAGATGCTTCCGCTTATGCTTGGTGCAAGACTTTCGGCAGGCCTTATAGCCGCTGTTCTTGTTCTTAAATTCTTGGTGGGAACTATCACCGGCTTTGCGGCCGACCTTTTTCTTAAAAAACGTCACAAAGAAAACTCCGAGCATATTCACGAATTTTGCCGACAGGAAAACTGCTCCTGCAAGGATGGTGTTTGGTTTTCGGCCCTTAAGCATACTCTTAAAATTCTTTTGATAATATATATAGTTTCGGTAGTTCTGCATTTTGTGCTTGAGCTTGTTCCCGAGGAGGTTATTAAAAATGCCCTTAACTTCCCATTTTTAAGCCAGATAGCGGCAGGACTTGTAGGTCTTATCCCCAGTTGTGCGGTATCAGTAACCCTTACTCAACTTTATATTGAGGGTACCCTTGGTATTGCACCGCTGATGTGCGGTCTGCTTACCAACGGTGGTGTGGGACTTCTGGTATTATACCGCGTGAACAAAAACAGACGGGACAACCTTTATATCACCCTTACCATATTTGTTGCGGGTGTGATATTCGGATCACTTTCGGCATTGATACTTTAAAAAAACAAGACATCTGTTAAGCAGATGTCTTGTTTTTTATTTGAATTTCACTTATAAGCGCGCTTAGAATAATGAACACCGCACCTATTACCGAATGGGTATTCATAGGTTGTTTAAGCAGAGTTGCCGAAAGCACTATTGCCACAATGGGGTCGATATAGCTTATCACCGCCACGGTTTGTGCCGCAAGGACCTTCATAGAGCCGAAATACATAAGATATGCCACTCCTGTATGCAAAACACCCACGCAAAGCAAAAGCATTACAGAGCTTGCATTAAGCGACGCCACATCAATATTTTCAGCGAACAGGCTGTACGGCAGAACAACAAGGGCGGCACATCCTAGCTGTATCATAGTTCTGTTATGGGAAGAAATCTCTTTAAGCTTTTTATTAAGCAGTATTACCGATGCATAGAGAATTGCGGCGGCAAGGCCGAAAAGCACCCCAATAAAATCGGAAGGACCCTTTCCGCCTTCGGTTATTCCCGAAACCAAAACCATTCCCACAAGGGCGGCAAAAATACAGACCAGTTTTTTTGCGGTGAGCCTTTCCCCAAGCACTATTGGGGATGCCAGCATCACAAAAACGGGAGCCATATAATAGCATAGGGTTGCCGTTGCAACTGTAGTATGACGGTATGACTCAAAAAGGAAAATCCAGTTAAATCCGATAGCTCCGCCCGAAAGCACGAGTATTAAAAGATTGGACTTTATTGCCTTTACCGATATTTCTGTTTTAGAAACAAGGGCAAAAAGAAGCAGACAAAGGGCGCCAACCGCACCTCGCACGAAGGCTATACATCCCGAAGGCAGGGGGATATACTCAACAAATATTCCTATAGTTCCGAATATTACTACCGAAAATATAAGCTGAAAACGGGCGACAATATTACTCTTCACGGGGCTTCTCCCCTTCTTCAGAGGCTTCGGCGCCAATTTCGGTAAAGATTATATCTTCTGCCAGCATTTCTTCCTTTAAAAGCAATTCCTGTGCGGTATCGCGCTCCCAGACTTCTTTAAGCAGGTCGCCCTCAGGATACTCGCAAAGAGGTGTGCCGTATTTTCTTCTGTAAACAAATAAAACAATAAGGTATACAGCCAGAACAGCGGCGGCAGAAAGCGAGATGATGCCGCCCGTTTTAAGGCCCGGTGTTTTATAGGTGAAAACAATTTCGGAATCTCCGCTTCCCACGGGCACAGCCATAAATCCGATATTTACCTTTTCTACATCCACAGGCTTTCCGTTTACGGTGGCCGACCAACCGCTATCATAGGGAATAGAGAAGAAAACAAGGGAGTCCTTTTCGCGCTCTACCGTTGCAGTAAAGGAATTTTTACCTGTTTTAAAGGAGGTTGCGGCAGTAGCGTTTCTTCTTGCGGCCTCGATTTTAAGATCGAAATAAGAGTTAGAGTCGGTATTTCCCGGCTGAGCGCAATACTCATCATACGGGGTAAGCATATGTCCGTACTTGTTTATCTGAGCTTTATCAAGAATAATAGCCCTGAGCATAACGTTTGCGCGGGTTGTGGAGCTTAGTTTTTCAGCCTCTTCAAAGCTCATATAAGCATCATACGAAAATCCGTAGCCAATGTAATTTATATTTTCGTATACGTCAAAGCCCTCGCTGTTATAGAGATACTCAAAACCGGGCATTTTGGTGTTTTCGTTATCATCTGTAAAGCGGTCTTCCCCATCCTGGTTAATGAGATATTTAACCGAAAGCAGAGAGCGTATAGAATATTTGCTGACGTCGGGGCGACTTGCCACATCACGCTTTTCGCCAATAAACTTGTAAAACTCCATAATAGAGGATGGAACGATGGAATGAAATGCATTTATGGAGGAATAACCCAGGAACATAGGAGCATTGTCCATACAGGAATACACATCTATGCGGAAGGTATCGGAGTCTCCTTCCAGTTCAAGCTCCCCTTCGATAAGGTTATCTACCACAGCAGTATGGGTGTAAGAATGGCTTTTGCCACTGGCTACAAAGAAATTTGCATAACCAACCGACAATACCAGCACGCAAATTACCGAAAGTCTTAAAAACTTATTAAGGTCGGGCTTGCGCAGTTTCAGCAGAGCCGCCAAAACTGCCAAACCGCCAAGCGCAATGGCACAGGTTACCCAGAAGCGGGCGATATACATTGGATTTTTAGGCTCGGTAAAGAGGCCGAGGATTATGCCTTCGTCGGTAGTTTGGGGGAAAAAACCAATAACCAAGGTTATGACAAGGGTTATGGT
>JAXJWR010000021.1:0-17721 GCA_036307905.1 Acutalibacteraceae bacterium | reverse complement strand
TACCGGCAAGCGTGTTACCGCAGGTCCCGTTGAAGGCACTGCCGCAGGAAACCTTATTTCCCAGCTCATCTTCCTCGATCCCGAGTTAGACCTTGCAGGCGCAAGAAAAATTGTTATGAATACCTTTGACATACAGGAGGTTTAATATGAACAGATACGAAGAAGCTAAAAAAATCTATGCCGAAATAGGTATAGATACCGAAGCGGCTATCGAACTTTTAAAGGGTGTGCCGGTTAGTATGCACTGCTGGCAGGGCGACGACGTGCGCGGCTTCGACCAGAAGGTAGATGCCCTCTCGGGCGGAATCCAGACCACGGGAAACTATCCCGGACGTGCCCGTACTCCCGAGGAGCTTATGGCCGACATTGACCTGGCCCTCTCCCTTTGCCCCGGCACAAAGAAGATAAACCTTCATGCCTGCTACGCCATTTTCGACGAGGAAAACGGCGGCTGGGTAGACAGGGATAAAATCGAGCCCAAGCACTTTAAGAAGTGGGTAGACTTCTGCAAGGAAAGAGGCCTTGGTGCCGACTTCAACCCCACCTTCTTCTCCCACCCTATGTGCGACCCCTTAACCCTCTCCTCTCAGAGCGAGGAAACCAGAAGGTTTTGGATAGAGCATGGAAAAGCCTGCATCAGAATCTCTCAGTACCTTGCTGAAGAGCTGGGTCAGGAATGTGTTATGAACATCTGGACAGGCGACGGATTTAAAGACATCCCCGCCGACCGTATGGGCCCCAGAATCCGTTACAGAGAATCTATCGACGCCATCCTTGCCGAGCCCTTCGATTTCAGCAAGGTTAAGCCCTGTGTGGAATCCAAGGTTTTCGGAATCGGTGTTGAGGCTTATACCGTAGGTAGTGCCGAGTTCTCCCTTTCCTATGCCGCCGCAAACAAGGATAAGTGCATCCCCCTTATGGATAACGGTCACTACCATCCTACCGAGGTGGTTTCGGATAAAATTCCTGCGCTGCTTGCCTTCTTCGACGAGGTTGCCCTCCACATTACCCGCGGCATCCGCTGGGACTCTGACCATGTGGTACTCCTTGACGACGAAACCAAGGAAATCGCAAAGGAAATCGTCAGAACAGGCGGTATCGGCGGCAGAGTTAAAATTGCTCTCGACTATTTCGATGCCTCCATCAACCGTGTTGCAGCTTGGGCTGTTGGTATGAGAAACATTCAAAAGGCCCTGCTGATGGCTCTTGTCACCCCCTCCGACCAGCTTACAAAACTTCAGGTAGCAGGGGACTGGACCGAGCTTATGGTTCGCCAGGAAGAACTTAAGACCCTGCCTTTCGGTGACGTCTGGGCAGAGTATTGCGACCGCTGCGGTGTTCCCCGTGACGGAAAATGGTTCGACATGGTTAAAAAATATGAAAATGAAGTTTTAATAAAGAGAGGTTAATAACAATGAAGGATATTTTAACTGCACCCTTTGTGGAAGAAATGAAACGCGCTACCGCAAATATGTACCGTCAGGGCTGGGACGAGCGCAACGGCGGAAACATCAGCTATATGCTGGAGGAAGAGATTGTTGCCGAGTATCTCGATTTAAACAAGGTTATCCGCACCATCCCCACCGGCTTTGATGCAAGTGAGCTTATCGGAAAAATATTCATCGTTACCGGAACAGGCAAATATTTCAAGAACGTAGAAATCGACCCCGAAACCAATCTGGGAATTATCCGTATAGCCGGGGACGGCACCACCGCTGAGCTTCTTTGGGGCTACAAGGACGGTGGAAAGTTCACCTCCGAGCTTCCTGCCCACCTTATGAGCCATATGGTTCGCCTCCGCAAGGACCCCAACCACAGAGTAATTATGCATACCCATCCTACATACACCCTGGCTATGACCCATATTCACGAGCTGGACGACAAGAAGTTCACCCACACAATCTGGGAAATGTGCACCGAGTGCATCGTTGTTTTCCCCGACGGAATCGGCGTTCTTCCCTGGATGGTTTGCGGCACCAATGAAATAGGTATCGCCACCGCTAAGAAGATGGAGGAATATCGCCTCGTCGTTTGGGGACTCCACGGAATCTACGGAGCAGGAAAAGATATGGACGAAACCTTCGGCCTTATCGAAACGGTTGAAAAGGCCGCTCAGCTCTATATGCTCACCGCCCATATGCCCCATGTAAACACCATTCTTGACCCCGAGCTTAAAGCCGTTGCCGAAGCCTTCGGCCTCGATTACAGAAAAGATTTCCTTAATCTGTGATGGCGGATAAACGAGCAAGCGACCGAAGACCTACACGGCTATCGTGTTATGATTATAGCCAAAACGGTTTATATTTTTTAACAATCTGTACTAAACACCGACAAAAAATATTGTGTGATATTATCGTAGGGGACGGCGTCCTCGACGTCCCTGAAACCAAACTCACACAAACAGGCAAAATTGTTGAGAAATATATTCATTCCATAAACAACGTTGACAAATTGTCGGTTGAAAAATATGTAATAATGCCCGATCATATACATTTAATTTTGTATATCGACGATATTGATCCTATTGGGACGTCGAGGACGCCGTCCCCTACAAATTCACGCATACCAAAAACGATATCGGGATTTAAAAGGCTTTGTAACAAAGAAATAGGAAAAAACATCTGGCAGCGTTCCTTTCACGACCATATAATCCGTGATGAAAAGGATTATGCCGCTCGGTGGGACTACATCGAAAACAACCCTGCCCTATGGCTTCTTGGCAAGGACGAAATCTAATTTTTCAGGGCGCGGCAGCGCCCGTTTTTTAAAGGAATTATTATGACGCGATTGCAAAGACCCCGCAACTTTATATTTACTATTAAACGGAGGAAATTTTATGAAAATTATGAATTTGCTGGCCGAAAAGGGCAAAGATCGTTGGGGCAAAAAGAGTCCCACAATCGCTTTCCTGGGGGATAGCGTAACCCAAGGTTGTTTTGAGGTGTACGAGAAAAACGACGGTACTGTCGAAACCGTTTTCGACAAAAACAGCACCTACCACGGTTATTTAAACAAAATTTTAACCCACCTTTTCCCCGAAACCACCGTTAATATTATAAATGCAGGCATCAGCGGTGACAGAGCTCCCCTGGGTGCCCAGCGCCTTCAGCGCGACGTTTTAGACCACAAGCCCGACCTTACGGTGGTTTGCTACGGACTTAACGACAACGGTTGGGGCAGAGAAAATCTCCACCTTTATACCGAGGCTCTCGATGATATTTTTACCCGTCTTAAAGCGGCGGGCGGAGAGGTTATTTTTATGACCCCCAATATGCAGAACACCGAGATTTCCTGCCATATCGCAAATGAAAAAATCAGAAATATCGCAAAAAGCACTATGGAAGGCGAAAAGGCAGGAAATCTGGACTTTTATCTGGATGCAGCGGTTGCCCTTGCCAAGAAGCACGGCATAAAGGTTTGCGACGTTCACGCAAAATGGAAAAAGCTGGCCGCTTGCGGTGTAGACACCACCGAGCTGCTTTCCAATAAAATCAACCACCCCACCAGAGAGATGAATTGGCTTTTCGCCACCTCTTTGCTGGACACTATGCTTGAGGACTGATATAAAGGAGAATATTTATGGATTTTTCTGTAAACCATCCGATAATTTTTATAATTGTCGCAGTAGTTGTGGCCACGGTGCTGGGCCAATCGATTTTCTTCCTTGTGCGCGCCCTTCGCCGTGCTAAGGAGCTGGGAATAGCCTCCTCCACCGTTAAAAAGACGGTGACCTCATCGGCCATTTTCACCATTGCGCCTGCAGTTGCTATACTTGTGGGGGTTGTGGTTTTGTCCAAAAGCCTTGGCGTAGCCCTCCCCTGGCTTCGTCTTTCGGTAATTGGCTCCCTTTCATACGAGGTAATTGCCGCACAAAACGCAATGGAGCCTTTGGGTCAGGATATGAGCGGAATCGTAACCGACCCCACTGTTTTCGTAACCGTCCTTTGGGTTATGACCCTTTCCATCGCTTTGGGCCTTATTCTTGTACCCTTCCTCACCAAAAAGGTGCAGTCGGGTGTCAGCAAAATAGGTATGAAGGACAAAAAATGGGGCGAAATCTTCAATAACGCAATGTTCCTTGGTATGATTTCGGCCTTCTTAGGCTACGTTTTCTGCGACGTTACCTACGTTTTCGAGTCAAAGCTGCAGGGACTCACTCCCGTTTGCGTAATGCTGGTGTCTGCGGCGGTTATGGCCATTCTGGGTATTCTTTCCACCAAGTTTAAAATTCGCTGGATGACCGACTACGCCCTTCCCATAAGTCTTGTTTGCGGAATGGCTTCGGCAATTCTCTTCAGCAACGTTTTCGGCGGATTCGAAATTCCCGCAGGGGTATAGGAGGACAGGAAAATGAAAAAGAATATGTCGTATATGGAATCTGTCCACCGCTACGGACGCATTTGGGGAATAATTATTTGTATCCTCATTATGGCGGTACCGTTGGCTTTATGCCTTATTTTCAGCGCCGTTCCCCGTTGGGACGGTCTTGTAAAGGGACTTATCGCAACCCTGCCTATGTACTGGGCGGTTGGCTTTATCGAAATTTTCACCTACGTTCCCATGCTGGGCGCAGGCGGTACATATCTTTCCTTCGTAACGGGAAACATCTCTAACCTAAAGCTGCCCTGTGCCGTTGACGCTATGGAGCGTGCAGGTGTAAAGCCGAGCAGCGAGGAGGGCGAGGTTATCTCGACCATCTCTATTGCCGTTTCGTCTATTGTCACCACCGCCATTATCGTGCTGGGTGTTATATTCATCGTACCCCTTCAGCCCATACTTGAAAACCCCGTTTTAGAGCCTGCCTTCGAAATGATACTGCCGGCGCTCTTCGGCGGTCTGGGGGTAGTGTTTGTCTCCAAAAACGTAAAGCTTTCCATAGCCCCCATCCTACTGATGCTGGTGCTTTTCATCTTCATCCCTGCCCTCAACAAGGGCACCGTGGGAATTATGGTCCCCGTGGGAGTTCTCTTCACCCTGGCCGTTGCCAGAATTATGTATAAAAAAGGTTGGCTTTAAAATATGATAGCAGTTTATATTGTTTTAGGTCTGTTTGCGGTACTTCTGGCGGTGCTTTTGATTCGCGCTGCCGCCTTCACCCCTAAAAAAGGACCCGATGTTGACCCGCAGGAGGAAACCTTCGACAAGGAGGCGGTTATAAACCGCCTTGCCGAGCTTATAAAATGCAAAACTGTTTCCTATCGCGACCCTTCTTTAGAGGACGAAGCCGAGTTTAAAAAACTTATCGCCCTTCTCCCCACCCTCTATCCGCTGGTGTTTAAAACCTGCGAGTATACCGAGCTTGCCGACCGCGGACTTCTTTTCCGCTGGAAGGGTAAAGGCGAAGGCGACCCTGCCGTTTTAATGGCCCATTATGACGTAGTGCCTGTGGATGAAGCGGGTTGGGATAAGCCTCCCTTCGAGGCCATAATCGAGGATGGTGTACTCTGGGGCAGAGGCTCGCTGGACACCAAGGTGACCTTCGGCGGTATTCTTTCTGCGGCCGAGCACCTTATCGAAAAAGGATTTGTTCCCGAAAACGATATTTACTTTGCCTTCTCAGGCGGAGAAGAGGTCAACGGTAAGGGCGCATCAAATATTGTGGACCTCTTCGAAAAACAGGGAATAACCCCTGCCCTTGTTGTGGACGAGGGTGGCGCCGTGGTTGAAAAGGTTTTCCCCGGTGTAAAGGCTCCCTGCGGCCTTATCGGTATTGCCGAAAAGGGTATGATGGACGTAAAATATACCGCAAAATCCAAGGGCGGTCACGCTTCGGCCCCCAAGCCGGGCAGTCCTATTGCCAGACTTAGCGAGGCCTGCATCAAAATGGAAAAGCATCCCTTCAAGTATCACATTACCCCTCCCGTGGAAAAGCTTTTCGATACTCTGGGACGTCATTCCTCCTTTGTGTTTAGACTCGTGTTTTCCAATATGTGGCTTTTTGGCGGACTTATCGACACCTTCCTCTGTAAAAAGAGCGGTGGAGAAATAAATGCCCTGATGCGCACCACCGTGGCCTTCACCCAGGCCGACGGAAGTAAAGCCTCAAACGTAATTCCACCCAGCGCGTCCCTGGTTTCCAACATTCGCCTAAATCCTATGGATAATATGGATTCTGCCCTCGAGTATATAAAAAACACGGTAGGGGACGAGGTAGAGGTTACCTGCCTCCACGGAATGAATCCGTCGCGAATCTCCCGCACCGACTGCGAGGGTTATAGCAAGGTGGCGTCTGCCGTTGCCTCCACCTGGAAGGGCTGTATTGTTTCGCCCTATCTTATGGTGCAGTGCTCCGACTCCCGTCATTGGGGCAGAATTTCTGATAAGGTTTACCGCTTTTCGGCTATGGATTTAACCGCTGAGGAGCGTGCCACCATTCACGGAAACAACGAGGGAATCCGTCTGGATTGCGCCTGCCGTGCGGTGGAATTTTATATTCGACTTATTAAAAAGTGCTAGGTGACGATATGAAAATTTTTATCGCATCCGATATTCACGGAAGCGCCCTGTGGTGCGAAAAAATGCTGAAGGCCTATAGCGAGGAAAGGGCCGACAGATTGCTTCTTTTGGGCGATATTCTATATCACGGTCCGCGAAACGACCTGCCCGACGAGTACGCACCCAAAAGGGTTATCGAAATGCTTTCGCAGTATAAAAATCAAATACTTTGTGTCAGGGGCAACTGCGACACCGAGGTAGACCAGATGGTTCTTCCATTCCCCATACTTTCCGATTACGCTCTTATAGTGGTGGAAGGTACAGAGATTTACGCCACCCACGGCCACAAATTCGGAAAAGATAACCCACCTCCCATAAAGGAGGGAACAGTTCTTCTCTGCGGACACACCCACGTGGCAGAGGATTGCTTATGCGAGGGATTTCGTTATATAAATCCCGGCTCGGTTTCTATTCCTAAGGAAAATACGGGTCACGGATACATTGTCTTTGAAAATGGTGTTTTCACACGAAAACTGCTTAAATAAAAATAGGGGGTAAATATGTTAGAAGTTAAGAATCTTACTAAAATTTACAAGCCTAAAAAGGGAGTTCCCGTTAAGGCTCTGGACAATCTTTCCCTTAAATTCCCCGAAAAAGGAATGGTATTTCTTCTGGGAAAATCGGGAAGTGGTAAATCTACCCTTTTAAATCTGCTGGGTGGACTTGATAAGTACGACGGCGGAGAAATAATCATAAAAGGTGTTTCCTCCAAAAAATTCCGTCAGCAACATTTCGACTCCTACCGTAACACCTACGTAGGATTTATTTTTCAGGAGTACAACATCCTCGACGAGTTTACCGTAGGCGCAAATATTGCCCTTGCTATCGAGCTTCAGGGAAGAAAGGCAAAAAACGAGGAGATAAACAAAATCCTTAAAGAGGTTGACCTTGAAGGCTACGGAAACCGCCGTCCCAACGAGCTTTCGGGCGGACAAAAACAACGTGTTGCCATCGCCCGCGCCCTTGTTAAAAGCCCCAAAATCATTATGGCTGACGAGCCTACGGGTGCGCTGGATTCGGTAACGGGGAAACAGGTTTTCGACACCCTTAAAAAGCTTTCGGCCGAGAAGCTGGTTATCGTGGTTTCCCACGACCGAGATTTTGCCTCCCGCTATGCCGACCGAATTATCGAGCTGGCCGACGGTCGCGTTATCAGCGACACCTCCCTGACCGGTGAAGAAACACCCGAAACAGAGGGTCTCACCTTCGAGGGAGAGGTGGCCCGCATCCCCAAGGATTACCGCCTTACCGAGGCCGACAGAATTGCCATAAACGAGTATCTCGACAGACTGGCCGCAGGCGGAAGTCTGGAGTTTACCTCCGAAAAGGGGCGCAAAAACTTTCTTCCCACCGACGAAAGCAAAATCACCACCACCGACCTCGAGCCCTTTAAGCTTATTAAATCCAAGCTGTCCCTTCGCCACGCCTTCAAAATTGGTTCAAGCGGACTTAAACACAAAAAGGTGCGGCTGGTGTTTACCATAATCCTTTCCTGTATTGCTTTTGTGCTTTTCGGTCTGGCCGACACCTTCGGCGCATATGACCACATAAAAACCTGCACCCGCTCCCTTACCGATTCGAATATCGGCTATGCCGCTTTGTCAAAATCGGTTTATATTGATGAGGGAGGAAGCGGATACTGGAAAAACTGGGGCGAAATGCTAACCGTCGCCGATTTCGAACAGATAAAGCAGGATACGGGTATAGATTTCCGCCCCGTAGCAACCGACCCCAATATGGGCGAGATAAGCTTTGCAAACAATCTTGCAAGCTTCGACATAAAAAACGAGATGTACAACCTCTATGCCTCCGCTTTCTATGGAATGATAGAGGTAAATGCTCAGGAAATACAGGGTCTGGGCTATAAAATTGTAGGCGGAAAGCTCCCCGAAAAGGGCAAAAACGAAATTGCCATAAGCTCTTATATCGCTATGAGCTTTATGGAACTGGGCTACTCGTCTGACGGCGTTATAGATATGAACGGCGTAAAGGACGGCAAGGTAGAAATCAAAAAGCCGGCTGATATGGTGGGCAAGGTGCTTCGTATAAACGGCAAAGAATACACCGTTACCGCCGTTATCGACACAAACCTCGACTGGGAAAGATATTCCCGTCTTAACGAGGCAGACGAAAATCAGGACTCGGCCGAAATGATACTGAACTATGCCCTTTTCAGCGAGTTCAACTATGCCGTACAGTACAGTCACGCAGGCCTTGTAATGGTGGCCGAAGGGGATTTGGACGCCTTTGTTCAGGCTTCAAAGAAGTTTAAAAGCGAAAACTTCGGCGATATGTACTGGAGTTCCGACGACGAAAACGTAGACCCCTATTACTACACCACCCTTAAAAACATCGACCCAAAGGATGTAATCTGGCTGGATGGAGAGCGCAAGACTCTGGCCGAAAAAGAGATAATACTTTCCTGCGACCTGGTAAACGCCCTTACCGAGCAATATGACGAGTATGGTATGCCCATAGGCTACGATAAGGACTCTTTAAACCGTGTTAAAAATACCGATTACACCATGTTTTATTGGAATTATATGGAAAGCGATAGGGAAGAGGAAATCGAAGGCTATAAGGTTGTGGGCATTATTGACATATATAATAATCCTCAGGAGCTGGACCGCTTTGCCGTTGTTTCGGATAAGCTGATGAATACCTGCTTTAAGGAGGAGGGGGATTATACCTTCCTGCTGGGCGCTATGCCCAAGGGCGAGGCAGGCATCAGGGAGCTGGTTTCCTACTGCTATAAGGAGGATGCCACCGTTCGCTATCCCCTTAACAACCCCGTGTGCTTTGAGCTGGACTCTTTAAACGACGGTCTCGGTCTGCTGGCCACCGTATTCCTGTATATAGGACTGGGCTTTGCCCTCTTTGCGGCGGTGCTGCTGTCCAACTTTATCGCTACCAGTATTTCCTACAAAAAGCAGGAAATCGGAATACTCAGGGCCATCGGCTCTCGCGGAAACGACGTTTTCCGTATCTTCTTTGCCGAAAGCTTTATTATCGCAATGATAAACTTTGTGCTTTCCTGTATCGCAGTATTTGCGATTACCACGATTATAAATCTTACGGTTCGCAATAACCTTGGTCTGCTGCTCACCGTATTTAACTTCGGATTCAGACAGCTTGCCCTTATCTTTGCGGTCAGCATTGTTGCCGCCTTCATAGCCAGCTTCCTGCCGGTTAAGAAGATTGCCTCTATGCGCCCCATTGATGCCATAAGGAACAGATAAAAAGCCCTTGAAAGTTAGGAATAAAATTAGAGGATATGTATCTTTAACGATACATATCCTCTTTGTTTATAAAAAGCTATCGCGAGCAAAGCCTTCCCTGGCAGGGAAGGGGGACCACGCAGTGGTGGATGAGTAGAGTCTTATACCACAAAAACCGACGGGATATGGTCTAAGCTATTACCTTACTTCTTTCGAGGATAGGGTTCTCTTTGGTCGGTGCGACCCACCAAATAGTCTATGCTTGTACCATAGAAGTCGGCAAGCTGTATAAGAATTTCTAAGGGTATGGGGCGCTCGCCTCGTTCGTATTTTGAATAAAGGGACTGGTCGCAGAGTAGATGCTCGGCGACTTCTCGTTGTTTCAAGTCGCGATCCTCTCTAAGGTCGCGTATGCGGTATTTCATAACATCACCGTATTTAATATACCGCAGGACATATTGTCTTATTGACAAATAGGACAATATGTCCTATTATATACTTATAAATACGTAAAAGAGGTGAAAATATGCCGGATTATAAGCAAATGTACCTTACTTTGTTGGATGCTACCGAAAAAGCAATAAGTCAGCTTGTGTCTGCACAGCGTGCTTGTGAGGAACTTTACGTTCTTTCCTGTGAAGCGGATGAGAAGCAGTCTATTGGCGATAAGGCGGAAATCCTAAAAATGCCCGAAAAAAAGCCTTGAAACGCGAAAAACGTTTCAAGGTTTTTATTATGTATTAAGATTTAGCAAACACCCTGGGCAATCATTGCCTCAGCAACCTTTTCGAAGCCTGCGATGTTGGCACCTGCGACCAGGTCGCCCTCCATACCGTACTTCTTAGCGGCAGCAGCGGAAGCCTCAAAGATGTTCTTCATAATCTGCTTAAGCTTTGCGTCAACCTCTTCGGCGGTCCAGCTGTAACGCATAGAGTTCTGGCTCATCTCAAGGCCGGAAACAGCAACGCCGCCGGCATTAACTGCCTTAGAAGGAGCGATAACGACACCGGCATCCTTAAGGTATGCAACAGCCTCGGCAGTGGTGGGCATATTAGCAACCTCAACGTAGTATTTAACGCCGTTTGCTACGATGTTTTTAGCATCCTCGATGCCAACCTCGTTCTGGGTAGCGCAGGGCATAACAACATCTACCTTTGTAGCCCAAGGACGCTGACCTGCAAAGAAGGGAACACCGAACTTGTCGGCATAATCCTGTACCTTGTCGCGGCCGCTTGCGCGCATTTCAAGCATAAAGTTGATCTTTTCGTCACCTGCAACGCCGTTTTCATCGTAAATATATCCGTCGGGACCGGAGATGGTAACAACCTTACCGCCCAGCTCGTTAATCTTCTTAACGGTACCCCAAGCAACGTTACCGAAGCCCGAAACAGCAAAGGTCTTGCCCTTGATTTCCTCACCGAAGGAAGCAAGCATATTTTCTACGTAGTAAACTGCACCGAAACCGGTAGCCTCGGGACGGATGAGAGAACCGCCATAGGAGATGCCCTTACCGGTGAGAACGCCGGTGAATTCATTGCGAAGTCTCTTGTACTGGCCGAAGAGGTAACCTACCTCACGGGCGCCAACGCCGATATCGCCTGCGGGAACGTCGGTATTTGCACCGATGTGACGCTCAAGCTCGGTCATAAAGCTCTGGCAGAAGCGCATAACCTCCATATCAGACTTGCCACGGGGGTCGAAGTCGGAACCACCCTTACCGCCGCCCATGGGAAGGGAAGTAAGGCTGTTTTTAAAGGTCTGCTCGAAGCCGAGGAACTTCATAATAGAAGCGTTTACCGAAGGATGGAAACGAAGACCGCCCTTGTAGGGACCGATAGCCGAGTTGAACTGTACGCGGAAACCGCGGTTTACCTGAACCTGACCCTTATCGTCTACCCAGGGAACACGGAAGGAGATCATACGCTCGGGCTCAACCATACGCTCGATAACGCCGGCCTTTTCAAATTTGGGATTCTGTTCTACAACAGGCTCAAGAGATTCGAGAACCTCGAGGACAGCCTGAAGGAACTCGGGCTCGCCGGCGTTGCGCATTTCTACGTCGGCAAATACTTTTTTAAGATATTCGTTTTTAAGCATTGGTTTTTCCTCCAAAATAAAATTACTAAAACAAAAATGATTTAATACACTAAAGTATAAACTTTTTATAGCGGTTTGTCAATAGATTGGTTTTATAAAAACTATCAAAATTTACGCCAATGCGACTTTTTGTTTTGTATACTTGCACAAATGTACTCCTGTGAAAAACAAAAATCGACAGAGATTGACAAAATTCTAACAATCAAAACCCTGAATTTACAGCATATGCGGGAGAAAACATAAAATTTTTTTGGTGCAAGATTTGTCGGAATTGTTCGCATACGGTGGATATTTGTCGAAAAAAACGGGTTGCATTGTTATATGACTGAGGTTATAATAGTGTTGTAAAAATATGTGATTTCGGAGAATTACGATGAATTTAGCAGATTATAATACACTTAAAAAAATTCTTCAAAGCGAAGGCTTTAATCTTAAAAAATCTTTAGGACAAAATTTTCTTATAGACCCCACCGTTTGCCCTGAAATGGCCCGTCTTGCCTGCGATAAGGATACCGGCGCCTTGGAAATCGGCCCGGGAGCAGGCGTCCTCACCCGAGAACTGTGCGATGCGGCCAAAAAGGTGGTGGCTATCGAGCTGGACGAGCGTCTGCGCCCCGTACTCAAACGTACCCTTGCCGACAAGGAAAATGCAGAGGTTATTTTCGGGGACGCTATGAAGCTGCCCCTGGCCGAGATAATCAAAGAAAAATTTGCCGATTGCAAAAAGGTCGCTGTATGTGCTAATCTGCCCTATTATATAACATCTCCCATAATTATGATGCTGCTGGAAAGCCGACTTCCCATAGAAAATATCACCGTAATGGTGCAAAAGGAGGCGGGCGAGCGCCTTTGTGCCCAGGTGGGCAGCAGGGATGCAGGCGCCGTTACGGTTGCCGTAAACTATTATGCCACTGCCGAAATTCTTTTCGAGGTAGATCGCAATTCCTTTATGCCGCCACCCAACGTAGACAGCGCCGTAATTCAGTTTACCCTGAGAAAAAAACCGGAATTCACCCTTAAATGCGAAAAGGATTTCTTCAAATTTGTAAAGGCCTGCTTTGCCCAGCGCAGAAAAACCCTTGTAAACACCGTGTCCTCGGCGCTGGGGACAGACAAGGCTCTTATAAAGGAGGGGCTTGCCGCCCTTTCTCTGCCCGAAACCGCGCGTGCCGAAAGCCTTACGATGGAGCAGCTATGCGCCCTTTCTGATTATATATTCAAGTAAGAGGTAAATCTATGACAAACCGACCCGAACCCCGACTTAAGCTTTTATATCGCCAGTTCGAAATCACCTTCGAAAAGTACGAAACATCGGGACAAGACCGCCACTGGCACGACCTTTACGAAATAGAATTCATCTCCTCGGGAAGCGGAATTCACAGCCTTAACGAAAAGGAATACCCCATAAAACGGGGACATATGTATTTAACCCGTCAAAAGGATTACCATTCGATGGAGATCACCGAAAATGCGGTGGTGCACAGGATGCGTCTGCCTGCCCCCTGTATGCCCGAGCGTCTGGTACGCAGTATACTTAAAAACAAGGCCAACCTCGTTACCCAAATGGGGGAGGAAATGACCGCCCACATTGAAAATCTTTTCCTGCTTCTGGAAAGCCGTCCAAAGGCCGACCAATACAGCGTACAGGAAATTTATATGCAGGAATGTCTTATAAACCTGATAGTAATGCTCTTCACCGGGGAGGTCAACTCCAATCCCGGCGACCTCCACATTCCCGACCGCAGCAAGGCCTACGACGTATGGTATTATATTCAGGACAATTTCCGCAAAAAAATGACAATCGCCTCTATTGCCGAGGCCTTTAAAATGAACCCTAATTATTTAAACCGTATTTTCAAGGAAAGTATGGGTATGACCCTTTATGCCGCTCTTCAGCTTTGCCGCCTTACCTATGCTGCCAAGCTGGTAAAGGAAACCGAAATGGGCAGCGGAGAGATTTGTCGCGCCTGCGGTTACTCGGGGGACGCAAACTTTCTCAGAGATTTTAAGAAAAAATACGGAATGTCGCCCCAGCAGTACCGTAAGCATCTGCAGGAGCATCCCGAGGAGGAAGATGATGACCGGTAGGCTAAAGCATAATCTCATAGGCGACCGCGCCTTTTACGGCAAGACGGTAGCCATTTTGTTGCCCATAGTTATTCAAAACACCGTCACCAACGTGGTAAGCCTTTTGGATAACGTTATGGTTGGGGCTGTGGGAACCCTGCAGATGTCGGCGGTTGCCATTGTAAATCAGCTCCTTTTCATATTTTATCTGTGCGTTTTCGGCGGTCTTGCAGGCGCAGGAATTTTTGCCGCCCAGTATGCCGGCGCAGGGGATAACGAAGGAATTAAAAACTGCCTTAGAATGAAGCTTTATATCGCGCTGGCTATGGTAGTGCTGGCGCTGGCGGTATTCTTAACCCTTCCCGATATGCTGATTTCTATGTATTTTGCAAAGGATACAGCCGCCTCAGACGCGGCCGAGACCCTTAAATATGCCAAGGATTATCTTTTCGTAATGCTTATAGGAATTCTGCCCTTCGGCATTTCTCAGGCCTACGGCAGCACCCTGCGCGAGCTGGGAGAAACCAAAACACCTATGGTGGCCAGCGTTTGCGCCATCGGTATAAATCTGGTGTTCAATTATATCCTTATTTTCGGAAACAGCGGACTTGCCTTCCTTCCCTTTAAGGGAATGGGTGTTGTGGGAGCCGCTGTGGCTACCGTTCTTTCCCGATATGTCGAGGCGGTTATAATAGTTGCCTATCTTCACAAAAACAGAGTGAAATATCCCTTTGTAAAAAGCCTGTACCGAAGCTTTAAAATACCCGGCAGGCTGCTGGCGGATATTGGTAAAAAGGGCTCGCCCCTGCTGGTGAACGAATTTTTATGGTCTTTTGGAATGGCTATGCTGAACCAGTGCTACTCCCTCCGCGGACTGGACGTGGTGGCCGCCTCCAATATTGCCACCACCGCAAACAATCTGTTTAACGTGGTTTTCCTGTCCATGGGTAACGCCATCGCCATAATGGCCGGACAGCAGCTCGGAGCAAACAAAACCGCCGAGGCCAAGACCACCGTGTGGCGACTTCTGGCACTTTCGATTGCCACGTGTTTTGTAATGGGCGGACTTATGCTGGCTATAGCACCATTTGTGCCGCTGCTTTACAACACCACCCAAAACGTGCGGAGCATTGCGGAAAATCTGCTTTATATCGTGGCAGTCCTGATGCCCTTTTATGCCTTTGCCCATGGGTGTTATTTCACCTTACGCTCGGGTGGAAAAACCCTTATAACCCTTATTTTCGACTGCGGCTTCACCTGGGGTATTTCCTTCCCGCTGGCCTTCATCCTTTCTCGGTTTACGGCTATGCCCATAATACCCATGTACCTTTGCGTACAGCTTGTAGAGGTAGCAAAATGCGCCTTGGGCTTTGTGCTTGTTAAAAAAGGTGTATGGATAAACAACATTGTGACTGAAGAATGAAAGAGTTCCCGCATTGTGCGGGAACTCTTTTTAGCTTTTTAGTAGTTTTTATTCTGCTCAGACTGATTGTTCTTGTTCTGGTCTTTTTTGTTTTCGTTTTGATTTTTCTTATTGTTGTTCTGGTTCTTGTTGTTGCTATTGTTGCTGTTGTTATTGTTGTAGTTGTTGTAATCGCCCATGAAAATCACCCCGCTTTCAGAAATATTATCTGCTCGTCGGGGTGATTTTATTCGTTTTTTAAAATTTTTTATCGTCGGTTTTTTCGCTGATTATAAAACGGGGACGTTCCTTTGCTTCCATATATATTTTACCGATATATTCTCCGATAACGCCGATACAAAGAATCTGTGCGCCGCCGAAAAAGCAAATTATGGTAACAAGGGAGGCCCAACCTGCCACGGTGGAGCTGGTAAAGAAGGAAACCACCGACCAGATTATGCCGATAAGGCTTAAAAGCATAACAAAAATTCCGAAATAGCTTATAAGATGAATAGGCTTTGTGGAAAGACTGGTAATTCCGTTTACCGCAAGCTTAAGCATACGGCGGAGGGAATAATGACTTTTGCCTGCAAGTCTTTCGGTGCGGTCGTAATAAACGGCCGAGGATTTAAAGCCCACCATAGGAACCATACCGCGAAGATAAATGTTAACCTCCTTAAACTGTGCCAGAGCATTAAGTGCGCGGGAGGACATAAGGCGGTAGTCGGCGTGGTTATACACCGTTTCGGCCCCGAAAAGCTTAAGAAGTCTGTAAAAAAACTGGGCCGAATTGCGTTTGAAGAAGCTGTCGGTCTTGCGGCTGTCGCGCACACCGTAAACAATGTCGCAACCCTTTTTATACTCGGCCAGCATTTTGTCTATGGCGTTTATGTCGTCCTGACCGTCGCAGTCGATGCTCACCGCCACATCAGAGCGGTCTTTAGCCTCCATAAGACCTGCAAGCAGAGCGTTCTGATGGCCTCTGTTACGGGAAAGGCTGATTCCCGTAAATACGGGGTCAGAGCTTGAAAGCTTTTTAATAACCTCCCAGGTAGAGTCGAAACTGCCGTCGTTTACGAAAAGCACACGACTCTCCTCCGAAATTTCTCCTGCGGCAACAAGGGAGGATATTTTATTTTTAAAAATCGGTGCAGTAACGGGAAGCACCGCCTCCTCGTTAAAGCAGGGAATAACAATGTAAAGTATGGGGGTCAAGGTGTACTCTCCTTAAATGTTAAATAATTCCTCGGTGTTTTGCGAGGTAATGCGAAGCACCTCTGCCACCGTCATATTCTTGATTTCGGCCAGCTTTTCGGCAACGTATATTATAAGGGCCGAATGGTTCAGCTTGCCCCTGAAGGGCTCGGGCGAGAGGTAGGGTGCATCGGTTTCCAGAAGGATTCGCTCAATGGGTATCTCGGCCGCAACCTCCTTAAGAACTCGTCCGTTTTTGAAGGTCAGCACACCGCCGATACCTATATACATTCCCATTTTAATAACTTCTCTTGCCATTTCTACGCTGCCCGAGAAGCAGTGAACAACTCCGCTTGGCTTATGCGCTTTAAGAATTTCCAGGGTGTCGGCATGGGCATCACGGTCGTGAATTATTACGGGCAGACCGTTTGCTGCGGCAATATCCAGTTGGGTGTGGAAGGCCGCCATCTGTCGGTCTTTGTTATCGTCCCGCCAGTTATAGTCAAGACCCGTTTCGCCTACGGCAACAATCTTTTTGTTTTCCTTTATGATGCGGTCAAGCTTTTCAAAATCGAACTCGTCCTCGTTTACGTTTTCGGGATGCCAGCCCACAGCCGAAAAGCAAAAATCATACCTTTCGCTGAGGGCAAGCACCTCTTCAATGGTCTGAAAATCGCAACCGCAGTTAATGATTTTTCTGACTCCCAGGTCAAACATTTTTGAAAGCAGCTCGTCGCGACATTCGTCAAAGCGGTGGTCGTTAAAATGTGCGTGGGAGTCGATAATACTGCCGGGTGCGGCAGGGTATGAGGGAAGGGGATACATTATCTTATCTTAGCTCCCGGCTCTACGCCATCAAGGAATACCACCTTTACACCATCGCCTGCCTCGGCGGCCAGAATCATTCCGGCGCTTTCCACTCCGCAAAGGGTGGCGGGCTTAAGGTTAGCCACAACAATAACCGTTTTGCCGATAAGCTCGTTGGGGGTATAATAAAGGGCTATTCCCGAAGCAACGGTGCGGTCTTTACCGCTTCCATCGTCGAGGGTGAGTTTAAGGAGCTTTTTAGCCTTCTTTATAGGCTCGCAGGCGGTAATCTTAGCGGCCTTAAGCTCTACCTTGCAGAAATCTTCAATGGAAATCTGCTCGAGAGTAGCCACGTTTTCGGCCTTTTCTGCGGCCTTGGCCTTAGCCTCGGTCTCGGCGGCAATTTCAGCCAGAGCCTTTTCGGTATCAATTCGCGCAAAG
>JAXJWR010000020.1:0-13216 GCA_036307905.1 Acutalibacteraceae bacterium | reverse complement strand
TTGCTACGAAGCGGAGTAGGGGTTATAGAGGTTTTCGATTACGACACCTTTTCCGAAACTAATTTAAACCGCCAACTGCTTGCCACCAAGGATACGGTAGGTACCCTTAAAACCCAAGCGGCGATACAAAGGGGAAAAAGCATCTCACAGGAAACCGTCGTAATTCCCCACGAGATGTTCTTCCTGCCCGAAAACGCAGAGCAGATAGACTTTAAAAACTTCGATTATGTCATAGATGCGGTGGATACGGTCACCGCCAAGCTTCTTATAACAGAAAAGGCCATTTCGGCCTCTGTACCCGTAATCAGTTGTATGGGAACGGGCAACAAAACCGACCCTACCCGCCTTAAGGTTTCGGATATATCTAAAACCGAGGGTTGCCCCTTGGCTCGCGTTATGCGCAAGGAGCTGCGGGCGAGAGGAATCCAGAAACTTCAGGTAGTATGGAGTGACGAAAAGCCCTTCGCCGCCGCCCCCACGGGAGAAAACAAGGGCAATCGCCCTGCCCCTGCCAGCGCGGTATTCGTTCCGGCCGCAGCAGGTCTGATACTGGCAGCAGAGGTTATAAAAGAGCTTATAAAATAAAAAATGCAGATGTTTCACATCTGCATTTTTTATTATTTAATACTTTATTCAGGTTTCAATATAGGGCCTAGGGAAAGGAGCGACCTTTGGCCGACGTCTCTAACGCTATTCTTTATTATTTATGTACCCCATATCCTTGCCGTCGCGTATTTCGCGGATCCAGCAGTTTTTGGGGTTCTTTTCTGCCTGGTACCATTCGGGCGAATAATGGAACCACCTCATAAGGAAGGTGCGAAGGGTGGTGCCGTGGGTGAATATGAAAAGGGTGTCTACACCGTGACGTTCCAAATCGCGGTAGATGGTTCCCATAAACTGATGAACGCGAATGGCTACGTCAAAGGGACTTTCGCCCATAGGTAAACGGGCGTAAAATTTGCCCTGATTTTGTATTTGTCTTAAGTATTCGCCGTATTCTGCAGGATACAGCTTTCCCCAGTCCTCCTCGGGGACCGAATCAAAAAGTCCGAACTGCTGCTCGGTTATGGTTATGTCCTCACGGATGTCGGTGATACCAAGGGATTTGTTAAATTCGTCGCAGGTCTGGCGGGTTCTGAGATAGGGACTTCGCCATATTCTTGCGCGGTTTAGCTCAACGTTGTTTTCTTTGCAGTATTCTGCCAGCCATTTTCCGTTTTCAAAGGCCTGTGCCTTGCCTTTTTCGGTGAGGGAAACCAAATGGTCGGGGATGCGCTTTACGTAGTTTTCCCCTGCGTTTGCAATAGATTCTCCATGACGGATAAGGAAAATATGCACAGTCTACTCCTCCTTGGATTTAGATTTTCTTATATGGTATTTTTTAAGTATCGCACGGTAAACAACAACTCCAAAAACGCTTACCGCCCCCGTTATCAGGAGGAGCAGTATGCCTTCAAAGTATCTGCCGCTGCCAAAGAAATTTCCGCCTATTGTGGAGGAGATTACAGAGGGAATTCGTGCAATAAGGGAGATAAATAAAAATTCCGAAAGTTTCATTCGTGTAAGGGGAATGACGTATGTAAGCAGGTCCTTCGGAGTGCCGGGTATAAGAAAAAGTACAAAGACCAGGGTATTAAGCTTTTTTTCGCTGTTTATGATTCGCAAGGAATCGATTTTGTCCCTCTCTACAAAAAGCTCAACCAGGCGCACACCCCAGATTTTTACCAGCGTAAAAACCAAAGCCGAAGCTATGCCTACACCAATAAGGCATATTACGGTTCCTTCTATGGCGCCATAGGCAAGACCCATTCCCACCTCCACGAATTCGCCGGGGATTAGGGCCACGAAAACCTGCAAAAACTGTATGCCCAAAGCAACAAAGCGACCCGCCCAGCCATATTCCACGATAAAGGCTTTAAAATTTTCGGGGGAGGTGCCTATTGCTAAAAATTTGTATATTACGAAATATGACAGGAAGCCGAGAAGTGCCACCACCACTATAAGGGAGCAAATTCCCAGAATCCGTTTGTTTCGAAGGGTTTTATCGTTATTTTTCATATTAACGTCCGTATTTAAAACATACTTACCGCAAGAGAGATAAGTGAGGTATTAAGCCAGAAGAAAAATGGAATGGCGGCATAAGAAATTCTGCGTCCCCCGCAAAACGTTAGGGTATAAAGCAGTTCGTCTTGGTTGTTTATGCAGGCCTTTGTCTTTAAAATATCCTTCTTGGCCTTGTCCTTGTATATGGAAAGCCCGAAAACCGATGCAAAAAACGCGGCAACAGCACCTATCAGGCCCGAAACTGAAACAGGGTCGTAATAGGCTAAAATTTTATAAGCATCGGGTCCCAGGGAGGCGAGGGTCTCGATAACAACTGTGTTAAGGGGGAGATTAAAAAAGAAATTCAGCCCCGTCAGCAAAACACCGCAAAGGGTGGCCAGCCAGCCATATTTAATAATTCTTCGGCTGAAAAACCAGGCCGCAATTCCGTAAAAACCGAAAATCAGCCCCAGCACCAAAACGGGAATACAAAAATAAAACCTGCTTTTGGTTTCTTCCATTTTTTCAAAAACAGGAAGGATTCTATCAGCGCTTTTACCTATGTAAGCACGGTATTCCTCGCGGCTTATTCCGTCCTCTAAAATAGGATTGGCGTCCGCTTCGCAGGAACATTCGGCTCCCTCGATAATAACGGGCGCACGGTCGATAACCGGAAGGGGCGCGCCGCAGTATTTGCAGTAGGTAAAATGATTTTCATTTTCGGTAGAGCAGGTAACACAAATCTTTTTTTTCATAGCCGTTACACCCTATACCAAAAACATTGCTATAATGCTTGGAATAAATTCCATTGCGGCAACTGCCACAACAAAACCTATAAAGCTTACGCCGGAATATTTCTTTTTAGCCGCATCCTTATCCTCGGCCTCTCTTATAAGACGGGCCGATGCGGTAATGCGATTTTTGTAGAAGTAGTCGCCGTAAATTCCGCAAACAATACGAAGTACAAGACTACCCACCAGTCCTACGGCGGCCAGCACAAGGGGAATAATCCCGATTTCCGACATATAGCCGGCATAGTATTCACCCATCTGAAGGTAGGTGGTTACCTCCTTGCCCGGTGCGGGAAGAAGGGCAATGGCCAGGTTAAAGGGGATGTTGCAAAGCATGGTTATTATCATAAAAGCGGTGGCCACAAAGCTTTCCTTATACATTTTGCGGTAGGCAAACCAACCACCGGGCAGAATAAATGCGGCCCAGTTCCAGGAACGCTTGCGTTCCTTAGAAATCTGCAGAAATTTAGGAATGTATCTAAAACCGTTTACCCTTACTATCTCAGCCGCCTCAATAGCGGTCACGTCGTCGCAAACGGGGGTATCGTCCTTTATCTGAACAACACGCGCAAAGGGTGACATTGGTCCAAAAGGGGATTCATCGGCGGGCATACCGCATCTGGGACAAAATTTATCCTCCTGCGACAGGGTGTGTCCACAAGAACTGCAAACCTCGGGTGCTTTGCGATTTTCTGCAGGGTTTTCGGTTATTTCTTCCCGGGACTTTTCGGTAATCGGTTTTTGGTACTGGTGTTCGGTGCCGTGGTGTTCCTCCAGGGCGCACCTGCCCAAAGCGGTGTAGCAATCTCTGTGATGGGGCGCACCGCAAACGGGGCAGTAAACAATATCATCCTCCTCAAAGAGGTAGGCCGAGCAGGCCTCACATTTTTGGCCCTTGGTGTTTAAACTCATGGGTTTGACTCCTTTTTTTCGGACAGAAATCCAAGATGCATTTTTTTGGCATAGTCGAATACCGCCTTAAAGTATTCTCGGCCATAGTTATGGAACTGTCGCTGTTCCACCATTATGCGAAGCTCGTCGGGGGTGACCCACTTTACCTCGGCCACCTCGCTTCGCTGAAGGCGCAGACGGGAAATATCGGCATCACAACGAATAAACCACACGTCTAAAAAAGAGTTTCTTCTTTTAAGGCGGCCCATAAGCTTAAGGGTGCCCTTGGGAGCCTTTATTCCCAGCTCCTCCTGAAGTTCTCTTGCGGCGGCGGTAATCGAGTTTTCGCCCGATATGGCCGAGCCGCCCGTTGCAGCCCATTCGCCGGGCATCAGCTTGCGTTTTTCACTTCGACGCTGAATGAGAAAATTTCCGTCCGAGCCCAGCACCCAGATGTGCACCACCAGGTGATATTCACCGTGTCGCAGCACGGTACGGCCTCTGACGGCGGTTTTTCCCGTTATAACACCGTCTTCATTCATAACATCCCAAAGTTCCATAATTAAATCCTTCGGGCAATCTCGCCCTGTCTTTTATAAATTCCGTTTTCGAAAACTACCCCGCGCACGGAAGATAGGGGATAGACCGACGCATTTCTGCCTATAACGGTACCGGGGTTTAAAACACTTCCGCAACCGATTTCGGCAAAATCGCCCAAAAAGGCACCAACCTTTTTAAGGCCTGTTTCGATTTTTTCCTCGTCAGCTTTAATAACCACAAGGCTTTTGTCGGATTTTACATTGGAGGTTATACTTGCTGCTCCCATATGAGCCTTATATCCCAGTACCGAATCGCCCACGTAGTTGTAGTGAGGAACCTGAACGCCATCGAAAAGGATAACGTTTTTAAGCTCGGTAGAGTTTCCTACCACACAGCCCTCGCCAATAAGCGCACTGCCGCGTATAAAGGCGCAGTGACGCACTTCTGTTTTACTTCCGATAATGCAGGGTCCGCCAATAAAGGCAGTAGGAGCAACTACGGCATCCTTGGCTATCCATACGTTTTCGCCGATTCGGTCGTATTTATCGGGGTCCAGCTTGGAACCGATTTCCAAGATAATATCTTTTATACTTTTAAGTATTTCGAAAGGGTAAGTGGTGGCTTCAAGATGCTTTGCAGCGGCCGAATGGGTAAGGTCAAAAAGTTCACAAGTTTTTGGGCAGTTCATAAAATCACTCCGTTATTAGATATAGTATGTTAATTGTATCAAATTTCGCGGTATTATACAACATTTTTTTAATGAACGGGGTGTAAATAAAAATAATTCTTGTATTATCGGTAAATATATATTATAATATATCAGAAACCACATCTGTGTGATGGGGAGTGCGAATGAGCTGGTCCTGTGCGACAGACTACCGCGAACCATGTCAGGCGGGGAACCGAGCAGCATTAAGCGGACAGCTTTGTGCGCCGCAGTCAATCGGTTCATTCGTACGCCCCATCACACAGTTTTTTTGGAGGAAAAAATGGCATATCAGGCACTCTACAGAAAATACCGTCCCAAAACCTTTTCCGACGTTTACGGACAGGACCATATTGTGGATACCCTCAAGGGCGAACTTTCCGAGGGTAAAATTTCCCATGCCTATCTTTTCACCGGCACCAGAGGAACGGGAAAAACCACCTGTGCCAGAATTCTGGCCAAGGCGGCAAATTGCCTTTCCCCAAAAGACGGTGACCCCTGCCTCGAGTGTGAAGCCTGCAAGCTTATTGCCGAGGAAGAAACCACCGATATTGTAGAGCTTGACGCTGCCTCCAACAATGGTGTTGACGACGTGCGTGTTCTCCGCGAGCAGATAGCCTTCACACCCGGAAGTCTTAAATATAGGGTGTATATTATCGACGAGGTGCATATGCTCTCACCCGCCGCCTTTAATGCCCTGCTTAAAACCCTTGAAGAGCCTCCGCCGCACGCCATTTTCATTCTGGCCACTACCGAGGTTCATAAGCTCCCCGCCACCATACTTTCCCGCTGTCAGCGGTTTGATTTCCGCCGTATAGACTCGGAAAAAATAGTTGAAAGAATAAACTATATCGCAGGGGAAGAGGGCTTCACTGTCACCGACCGAGCCGCCGCTTTAATTGCAGCCGCTGCTGACGGTGGTATGCGTGATGCACTTTCCATTCTCGACCTTTGCCTTTCGGCCTCTAAAGAAATAACCGAAGACACCGTAACCGAGGTTTGCGGTATGTCGGGAAATGCATATCTTAACAAGCTTTCGGACGCAATTATAAATTCCGATGCTTCCGCGGCTCTCACCTGCATTGACGAGCTTCACAGGGGTTCCGTAGATATGCTCCGTCTGGCAAACGACCTTTCGGCGCATTTCCGCGACATTATGGTGGTAAAGACCGTAGCAGGAGATAAAAAGCCTGTAATCTGCTCGTCGGAGCAGATGGAAATTTATCGCAAAAAGGCAGAAACCTTCGATATAAAAGATATTATGCGTTGCCTTAATATGCTGTCCGATTGTATATCTTCTATGCAAAATTCCAATCGTCGCAGTATGCTGGAAATGACTGTAATCAAGCTTTGCTCACCTGCTCTTTGCGACGATATACAGTCTTTGGAGAAGCGTATCAGGGCGCTGGAGCTTGGCGGTGTACGGGTAAACGTTACTGCACCCCGTGCCGAAAAAACAGAGGATAAGAGTGAGGCTGAGCCCACCCCGAAGCCTGCCGCAAAAAAGGTAGAGGAGGAAGTGCCTTCCGCCGCCCCCGACGAGGAAATACCCCTCCCCGAGGAAGAGCCGTTTTCGGAAGAAAACGTCACCGACCCCGATACTCCGATTCCCCAGTGGACCGAAATATTAAAGGTTCTTTCGGTAACCGCACCCCTTATTCACGGTGTGCTTAACGGCTCTAAAGCCTATATTTCGGGCGAATATTTGCTTATTGATGCGCCCAACAGCGGTTTCCGCGATCTTATAAATTCGGGAACTTCAATGCATCGGGATGCCATCCGCAAGGCGGCTACGCAGGTGCTTGGAAAAACCTATAAGCTGGGCCCATATAAGCCGGTCCAAACAAACAGCGAAAAAGACCCGCTGAAGGCCCTTGCAGAAAAAATTAAACAGTTCGATATACCCGGTAATTAAAAGGAGAAATATAAAATGAAGGTAAGAATTCCCAATGCCAACGGCGGAATGAATCAACAGCAGATGCTTAAAAAGGTTCAGCAGATGCAGGAGGATATGGCAGTACTCCAGGCCGACCTCGACCAGCGCGAATACACCGCAACAGCCGGCGGAGATATGGTAAGCGTTACCGTAACAGGCAAGCACGAGGTAAAATCTATAAAGATTAAGCCCGAAGCCTTAGAGGAGTGCGATGGCGATCCCGAGATGCTGGAGGATTTCCTCATTATCGCCCTTAACGAGGCAATCGGTACCGCCACCTCTACAAGCGAAAAGGAAATGGGAGCCCTCACCAGCGGTCTTAACATACCCGGCCTCCCCGGAATGTTCTAAAAATGGCATATAATATCGTATCCTTAAACGAGCTTACCGCCCAGTTTGAAAAACTGCCGGGAATAGGTAAAAAAACCGCTCAACGTCTTGCTTTTTATGTAATAACCGCCCCCGAGGAATACGCAAACCGCTTTGCTGCCGCCCTTAAAGATGCCCGCAGTAAAATCCATCTTTGCTCTACCTGTCAGTCCCTTACCGACAGCGAGCTTTGCAGTGTATGCAGCGACCCGCTAAGGGACAAAAGCACAATATGCGTAGTAAGTGACCCCAAGGACGTTCTGGCGTTCGAGCGCACCCGCGAGTTTAAGGGTGTCTACCACGTTCTTCACGGGGTAATATCTCCTCTTGACGGCATTGGCCCCGAAAAGCTTAAAATCAGGGAACTGCTTGCCCGCCTTTCTGACGGAAACGTAAAGGAGGTCATTATGGCCACCGACCCCACCGTTGAAGGGGAGGCTACCGCCAGCTACATATCCAGATTCATAAAGCCTATGGGCATAAAGATTACCCGCCTTGCCTACGGAGTTCCCGTTGGCGGAAATCTGGAATATGCCGACGAGGTTACCCTGCAGCGTGCCCTGGAAGGTCGAAACGAAATATAAGGAAGAAAAATATGATAACCCAAAAAGACATCGACAGAATAAACGAGCTTGCCCGCAAGTCTAAAACCCCCGAGGGTCTTACCGAGGAGGAAAAGGCCGAGCAGAAAAAGCTTCGCATAAAATACATCAATTCCTTTAAGGCCAGCCTTGAAGGTCAGCTGAATTCTATCACCATCGTCAATCCCGACGGCTCTAAGCACAAGGTTAAGAAAAAAGATGAAAATAGTTGTTCTTGAAGCAGGGGTAATGACCCCCGGCGGTCTCTCCCTTGACGTGTATAAGCAGTTTGGCGAGGTTACCTTTTACCACACCTCCAAACAGCACCAGGTTATAGAGCGAATAGGCGACGCCGATATTATTCTGCTCAATAAGCTTATCATCGACAAAGAGGTAATGGATGCCTGCAAAAATCTAAAATATATAGGACTTTTTGCCACAGGCTTTAATACCATCGACGTTAAGTATGCCGCGCAGAAGGGAATAACCGTTTGCAATGCGGGAAACTATTCCACAAATGCCGTTGCCCAGCATACTCTGGCGCTTATTCTCAACCATTTTAATCAGATAGCAAACTATCACGCAGCCGTTCAGTCGGGTGTCTGGGATAAAAGCGAGCTTACAACCTTGTACGATTTTCCCACCGACGAGCTGGACGGTAAAACCGTGGGAATCATCGGTTACGGCCATATCGGAAAGCGGGTGGCAAAGCTTTGCGAGGCCTTCGGTATGAAGGTGATTGTGCATACCCGCACCGTCAAGGACGATGGGGCAGAGTACGTTTCTTTTGAAGAATTGCTCCAAAGAAGCGATATTATAACCCTCCATTGTCCCTTAACCGACCAAAACCGCCTTATGATGAATGGCGAGGCCTTCTCCAAATGCCAAAAGAAGCCCCTTCTCGTGAACACCGCAAGGGGCGGCCTTGTGGACGAGCCTGCCCTAAAGGAAGCGGTAGAATCCGGAAAGCTTAGCGGTGCCGCGCTGGATGCCATAACGGTTGAGCCTATGCGAAACTGCATACTTAAAGGGGTAGAAAATATCGTTATAACCCCACACGCCGCTTGGGCGCCTATGTCTACCAGAATTAAACTTCTGGGAATTACGGTAGACTGTATTAAAGGCTGGATAGAAGGGCGTGCCATAAACGTTGTGTCTAAGCTTTAAATTGCGAAAAACTTTGGAAGAGACCCGGCTTTGATAAATATGACCCTTGTTCCCCAAAATATTCAGAAAATAACAAAAAATCACAGAGCGCTGCCGCTCTGTGATTTTGCTTTATTATATTTTCGCCATTATCATTTGGTCGATGGCGGCCCTCATTTTCTCCATGGTCTTAGTGTCGTTAACGCACTTGTTGAAGGTGATGGGCTCACCGAAAATCTCCTCCAGCTTTGCCACGATTTCTTCCTTAGAATAATACCTTTCGCAAAGCTTTAAAGCCCTTATATCCTCAAGACCCTGCTTAAACGCTACAAGACGGATACTCTCAAGAGGCTGTCCATGTCTGCCGGGGTAGATGCTGACCGCATCGCCGCCGCTTTCCCAGAAGCCTGCGTTGGCATTTAGGAAGGGGTCGATATGGTCGTCGGAGTACTGGTTGTTATAGAAGTTAAGTCCCCACTGCAAAAAACCCTCGATACCGTATTTATACATCTGCATTCCCATAAAACGGGTGCGTGCCGAAGGCATTGCCATAAAGCGATTGCTATAGCCGGGGCGATGTTCACAGCAGTAGTATATCCAACGCTCCTCAATATCTTCCTTAAGGAAATCTGCAATGGTGTAGTTTGCAGGAACAGGAATTTCCACAATGCCCTTCTGATAAAAGTCTACGTGACTCAGCGCATCAAACTGCTTCCATCCGCAGAGCAGGTCTTTAAGATTCTGCTTGTGCTTCATATACTGCTGGAGATGCTTGTCGGTAGGCTCGTCGGAAATGTGGAAATAGGTGCGGTCGCGCAGGCCCTTTTTCTCGAGATACTCGCAAACCGCCGAAAGCATTTTTCTAAGGAAGGTAACGTATTCCTCTCCCACCGAATCGGTTTCCCAGCCAAATATCTTTTTATACTCGCCGTCTACCGTGGCCATAACCTTGGGTGCGTGGTATGCGCCCCATTGGGTGAAAAGGTGACACATCTCGAAATATTTTACACCGCAGTCAAGCAGCATATCAATATAGCGGTCTAAAAGACTTAAGTCAAAGGAATATTCGCCCTTTTCGACCGTAACTTTTACAAGCTGAGTTGTGGTGCGTTCTCCACCTATCGCCGTATCCAAAGCAGGGGTCAGCAGGGGAACGTAGAGCATATTAACTCCGTTTTTAACCGCAGTTTCTATAAATCTTCTGCAGTAGTCAAAGTGAATGTCGCTCCAAACCTCAAGGCCATAATAATCGGCAATACAGTCGGCATAAAACCATTGGGTCACGCGGGTTTCCTGTTCGGGAAGCTCTGCGTTTATAACCTTTACGGTAATTTCGTTTTCGGCGGCGGTATTTCCCTGTGCATCGCAAAGCAGTATGCGAAGTTTATGCTCTCCTGCAGGAATGCCGTCATTCTTCACCTCTACCCAAAGGGAGCGAAGCTGACAGTTTATAACCGCAATCTGATTTCTGTGCTGAAGGGGCAAAAGAAGGTCGGGATAAAGTCCCGGGGTGGTGCGTAAACAATCGGGCTCGTTCTCGGCCGCCCTTTTTGGAGTTTGGGGGAAGGGGAGATAGTTGGGTAGGTTTTCCACCGTGTGAAGAAATACCTTATCGGCAATGTCGCCCTCGACCTTTACGTTATAATAGGTTCGGGCATAGTTCGTCTCTTCTCCGCAATAGGGAAGAAGCTGAAAAGCACCGTCGGTGTTCCTATATATATTTATATGTGTAATTTCGGCAAAGCTTTCGAAATTATCGTCGAGAAAACACTTCTCCAGGGATGAAATTAGTTTTGTTTTCAGCATCATAAACCTCCAAGCTCTTTGTTTATATGGTTTAAAACCTTCTTTTTGTTACCGCTCCAAAGGGGAGCAACCAAATCCTTCTTGGCACCGTCCCCCGTAAGGCGGTGAACAACAATATCTTCCTTCAGTACCGAAATACAGCCTTTAAGAATTTCGGTGTATTCGTCAAGGGAAAGTGTTTTAAATTTTCCACTTAGATAGTCATTTTCCAAATCGGTACCTCGCACCACGTAAAGCATATGAAATTTTATACCGTCTATGCCAAGGTCGGAAAGGTGTCTGGCAGTGTTTATGGCATCTTCGGCGGTTTCTCCCGGCAAGCCTATTATCATATGGGCAACCGTTTCAATTCCCGCCGCCTGAAGTCTTTTTACCGCACGGTCAAAAACCTCGTTTTTATATCCTCGGCGGATATCCTCGGCGGTTTTTTCGTTTATTGTCTGCAAACCCAGCTCCACCCATAAGGGCTTTATTTGGTTTATTTTCTTTAAAAGGTCGATTACCTCGTCTCCCAAACAATCGGGTCGGGTGGCTATTGCCAGCCCTACAACGTCATCGGGGGCTATGGCCTCTTTGTATATCCTCTCCAGGTAGGGCAGGGGAGCGTAGGTGTTTGTAAAGGACTGAAAGTAGGCAATATATTTGCCTTCCTTTACCTTTTTTGCCACCCGTGATTTTGCCCTTTCAAGCTGTGCAGCAATGCTTCCGCAGGGCTTTTCGGCAAACTCACCGCTGCCTGCATCGCCGCAGAATATACATCCCCCGTCTCCCACGGTGCCGTCCCGATTGGGACAGGTCATTCCGCCGTCAAGGGAGAGTTTGTATACCTTGCAGCCAAAGCGTTCCTTCAGCACCTGAGAAATCCGTTTTTGTATCACAGGTCTTTTTCGTGAATAACCACACCGTCGCGGCGGAGTGTTTCCTGTAACAGATTTACGTCGATAGCAGTAAAGTCGTCGGTCATAGCGGCGGCCGTGCCTGCAGCCTGTCCTGTTATGGCACAGCAGGGAATAACTCTCATAACGTCCCACATGGCATCGGTCACCGAGGTGCAGCGGCCGGCACATATCAGATTTTTAATCTCCTTCGAATAAAGGGTGCCGAAGGGTACCTCGTAAACCGGACCACGCTTTTTCCAGTTGGAAACAAGGCCGATCGAGTCATCAAAATATCTATGTTCATCCGAGGTGTCCATAGTATATTCTCCCGCAATGCGTCTTGTCATTCTAATCTGCGGAGTGGTGGCCATTGTTACGGGAATAATCTCCTCGCCGTTTTTGCGTTTTGATTTTATGTCAGAAAGGGTCTGTGCGTGGGAAAGAATGGTCTGTTCGCTTAGTTCCTTTCCGTCAAGACCTGAAAATCTGCGGCTGATAAGAGGCGCTGTTTCGCTTCCGGTCTTATCCTCGTCGGGTATGTCGCTGGCACCCAGCATACGGAGCTGATAACCCTTATCTCCCACCGAATAATACCAGGCCGCAAGAACGTTGCCCTGGCCAAATTTTTCTGCGGGCGCCCCTGCAAAAAGGGCAATATCTGCATCTCCCGTGGCGTCTACCACCGATTTTGCCGAAATCGCAAATCGACCCGATTTATTTTCGCAAATAACCGCATCTATTTTTGAGTTTTCGGTATGGGCGGCAACCGCGTAGGTGCCGTAGAGAATTTCAACCCCTTCTTTTATAAGGAGCTGTTCTGCAAGTATGGCAAAAAGCTGAGGATTATACTGAACCTCGAAACGCTTGTCTTTTTCGGTACGGCTTGCAGGGTCGGTGCTGTCAAGCCAGTTTTCGGGATATTTTGCTTCGACACCCATAGAGATAGAAAGACGTAAAAGTTCTTCTGCAATGCCGAAGGAGACCTGGCGGCCGCATCCGTCACACAGGGGAAGATATATGGTGACTATTCCTGCCGTACCAAGACCGCCCAAAATATACTGCTTTTCGGTTAAAATAACCTTCTTGCCCTGACGGCGTGCAGCCAAGGCGGCCGATATTCCGGCAAATCCACCACCGCATACAAGAACGTCACATTGGTAAGAAAGGGGGGTGCTGATTACTTCCTTTATGGTCATATAAGTCCTCCTGAAACAACTAATAACACATAGATATTAGCATAATAAAAGGAGTATTGTCAATCACTTTAAAAAATAAAAAACTTATTGACAAACAGGTGCTGTTTGGTATATAATCATAAACTGATAGGCTATGTATAAGGGGTACTGACCCTTACCTGGCAAAACTAAAAATAAGGAGGGTTCAAGATGAAAAGAACTTACCAGCCCAAGAAGCTTCACCGCAAGAAGGAACACGGCTTCATGAAGAGAATGGCAACCGCTAACGGACGCAAGGTACTTGCCCGCCGCAGAGCAAAGGGCAGAAAGCAGCTCACATACTAATTTATGTAC
>JAXJWR010000019.1:0-1274 GCA_036307905.1 Acutalibacteraceae bacterium | reverse complement strand
TCAACGTATTCCTCGTAGCCCTCGGTTACACCAAGAGTTGCAATTGCGGTAGCGTCGCCCTGAGCGGAACCGCTATTAGTGAAGGATCGATAAAGTACGGTTTTGCCCGACACCTCATTAACCTTCATTCTGACGGTAAGACGATAGGTGGTGGAGGTTGGGAGAACAATGTTGTTAGGATCGAGCATATCACCGGACGTTGAAACGGAACCGTAAACCGTAGGAGCGATGCTATAATGAGCATACCAAGTGTTAATGCCCTTATTATTTTCTAAAAGGCGGCCGTAGTAGTTATAATAACTTCCACCTGAAAGGGTTGCGTCCTTATAGACGTGTCCCCAAGTATCTTCCTTCGGAGTGCCTTCGCCCTGACTGGGACCCCACATACCCGAATCTCCCACCTTATATTCGCTGAAGTCAACAACACGGGTGTTGGCATCGTTTACAATATAGAGGGTCATATGGTCGATGTCATAGGAATATGCAGGTCTGGCATATTTACCTTCAGCATCAACGGGAATAAATCCAAAAAATGCTTTATTGTAAAGAGTGTTACTGACGGTAGTGTAGGAATCGGGAGTTGTGAAGGAATAACTAAACTCTACCCACTCATTGTTGGTGGGCTTGAGGGTTATGTTGGGTTCGCGAATGGGATTTCCACTATGTACGGAATTCATACTGGAGCCGAAAGAGACGAAGGGTTTTAGTCCGTATTCAACCTCGTCGGTACGGATCTTGAAAACGACTTTGAACCTTGTAGAGGTTGGAAGCACGATCTCATTATCTGCGATCGATCCGGTTTCGGAAGGAACAAAGGCGTGATTTCCCTTCCAAGTGGTTCCCGATCCAGAGGTGGTTGTAGAATCGTAACGAATATAGGAGCCTCCCGTAACGGAAGGGTCAGAGCTATCGTCTATACGATTCCAAAAAAGTTCTTTGGTATAATTCACATCGTTTATTACGGGGAAATAAGAGTTCGAGGTTGATGGAACGTACTTCGAAAAATCGATCTCTCGGTAAACGGGATAAGGCTGAAGGTAGTCTTCTTCTGCCGAAACGTTGAATATACCTGCAACGAGAAGTGTGGAGACAAGAAGCGCAAGACAAAGAACTAAAGCAATAAGCTTTTTTAAGGTTCTTACCATAACTTATATTCCCCTTTCTCAGTTTTGACCGAGGAGCAGAAGACGGAGAGCCTTTGCATCCTCGGAATTATAGGTTCCGTTTTGATCAAAATCAACCTGATTATTGTTTAAAGCAACAAGGTCACACAC
>JAXJWR010000018.1:0-1804 GCA_036307905.1 Acutalibacteraceae bacterium | reverse complement strand
CGGTTGTACCGTCACTCGGTGTGGTAGCCTCCTGCTCGGCAGGTAACCCCTCCTCGGCAGACTGTGGTTGGCCTGCTACGGCTTCGGTTACTTTTTCTTCCATATTCATTCTCCTTTCAAATTTATGTAAAACGAGGTTTTCCCTCGGTTCACTCCTGTTCGGTTCCGTCGTAATTTAAAAAGTTTTTAAACTCGGTATTGGAGTCGCTCTCCATTTGATAGAAGGATTTTTCCTCCCGTGTGATGCTCCTTTCGGCCGTCGAGCCGGTAATCATACCCAGCACAAAGGCCAGCGCACACAACAGTATAAGACTTAAAATTATCATCCGTCCCATTCTCCTTTCAGTTCTCCAAGGTATCCCTTTACGCTGCCCTGACCCGTTCTTTTTACATCGTAAAAGGCATAGCGCAGGGCATCCATTAGGTGATTATTTTTATCCTCGGGCATATTGGGTGTGTTTTTATCCCACACATAGCTCGACAGCTCGGCTATGGTGTTTTTGCAGGCGGGATGAACGGTTATAAAGTATTCACTTATGTTCATAATTCCGTTTATCACGCTGTCCTTCCCCTTTACAGAGGGCATTATTCTGGTAAGACCCAGACGGCGAAGGTCGTCGTTGGTTTTCGGCTCGGCCGAGTCGGCCCGTATGCGTTCTTTGGCATAGCCTTTTCGAGTTATTTCCCTTGCTATATCGCAGTTGAGCATCTTCCGTTTATAAATCTCGTCGAAAACGTATATCCGACGGAGATTCCTTTCCACCATAAAGGCAATAAAGGCGGTGGGGTCGGAGGTGTAGCCGTAGTCCAGACCGAAAAAGGCCTCCCATTCCCCTACCGAAGTATCCACCACCCCCTCCTGCCAGTTTTCATATATAAGTCCCTCGGCTATACCCCACTGGCCCAGACCCGCCACGGCATAGCGGCGGGGGTGCTCCACCCTTAGTCTTTCGAAAACGGCACGGTCGGTATCGTCTAAAAACTCATTTACAAGATAGTTGGTGGTGTAGGTGTCGGTATCGGGGTTTGCCTTATCGAAAAATCGGGATTTTAGCCAATGCTTCTCGCTCCAGGGGTTGAAGGTGATGGTGGTCTGCTTAAAGAGGTGGGGTGGTGTTTCCCCCCTCGGCACCGAAAGGTCCAGTTTTTCGAAATCCTCCAGGGTTTCTATTTCGAAGGCCTCCTCCACCCAGACAAAACAAAGACAGCCCTTTTCCACCGTGGTGGAGGCCAGCTTTAAAACGTCGTCAAAGCCTCGGAAGATTATCTTCTGTCCCGTTGGAATATAGATCATTTCCAGAGGGGAAACGGTATTTTTCCACAGGTGGGTAACCCCCAGCTTCTCCTGCGCCCATTTAAGCTGGGCAAAGGTGGAATCGCGGTGGGTATTCATAACCGCACGCACAACCAGAAGATTGCTGCCCTCATATTTCATAATGCGGTATATCAGGTTGAGCGCCGTGGTAGCCGATTTTTTACTGCCCTTGCCGCCCTTAAGCACACGGTATCGCTTTTTGCTGTGCCAGAAGTCGTTATATCCGCCTCCTACCACATCGCTAATCTTTATTTCGGATGTCGTCAATAAAGGTTACACCTCCCATTTCTCCCTTTTCCTCACCCGTTCTTAAAAGAACCTCACGTATGGCTGAAAGATCCCCTTTAAGGGCCTTTTCGAAAAGGGATGCGGCAAGCAGAGTTAGCTTGGTGGGGTTCTTTATAATAAAACCCCTCTCCTTTAAGGTGTCGGCCTCTTCTTTGGTGGCGCAAAGGGCAAGTAGCTTTTTAAGCTCGCTTTCCATATTCG
>JAXJWR010000017.1:0-2248 GCA_036307905.1 Acutalibacteraceae bacterium | reverse complement strand
GTTTTCAAGGTCGTTGTTGCCGAGGGGGGAGAATTTAACGAAGATCTCTCCCACAATGCCCACCCGAACCTTTCTTGGACCAAAGGTCTCCACCTCGGAAAAGTCCTTAACGATGGCGGCATAGTTTTCCTTGATTCTGCCGTATTTCATCTTTTTCTGTGCCATTTCCTGCGAAAGTCGGTCGGTCCACTTTTCACAAATAGCCTCGCACTCTCCCCTGTTCACCTCGTAGGGCATCACACGGTTGCGCAAAAGCATTAGCAGGTCTCCGTAAAAAATGCCGTACATCATTCGGCGGAGAATGGGCAGATCGAGTTTGAAGCCCGGAGCGCTGTCAAGTCCCGAAAAATTGAGAGAAATTACGGGAACGTGGGAAAGTCCTGCCTTTTCGAGAGCCTTTCTGAGCAGAGAAATATAGTTAGATGCACGGCAACCTCCACCCGTCTGGGTCAGGAGAAGGGCCACCTTATCGGTGTCGTACCTGCCCGAAAGCAAGGCATCCATAAACTGTCCGATAACCAGAATTGCCGGATAGCAGGTGTCGTTATGTACAAATTTAAGTCCCGTTTCGGCAATGTGACTTCCCGAGGTCTCCAAAAGCTCGGTTTTATAACCGCGGCGGTCAAGCGTGCGGAGAATTATTTTGAAGTGCATCGGGAGCATATTGGGTACAAGAATTGTGTGGGTCTCGCGCATTTCCTCGGTAAACACCGCATGCTGTAAACTCTCGCTCATTCCCCTCACTCCTTTCTTTAAGTGCTCCGATAAGGCTTCGCAGTCTTATCTTCACTGCGCCGAGGTTGGTAATTTCATCAATCTTTATCTGTGTATACAGCTTACCGCCCCCTTCTAAAATGCCTCGTACCTCGTCGGTGGTTATGGCGTCGATGCCACAACCGAAGGAAACAAGCTGAACGAGTTCTACGTCCTTGTTTTCGGTAGCGTATTTGGCGGCGGCGTAAAGCCTTGCGTGGTAGGTCCACTGATTGAGCACCCGTACACGAGGTAGCTCGGCAAGATTACAAACAGAATCCTCACTGACCACAACAAAGCCGAGAGATGAAGCAAGTTTATCTATGCCGTGGCCGATCTCAGGGTCTATGTGGTAGGGTCTGCCCGAAAGCACCATAATGGGTTTACCCTTTGCACGGGCCGTTTCGATAGCCTTATTTCCCTGATAACGAATATCACTCATCCAACGCTTGTAGGCATCGAGGCCCAATTCCACGGCTCTCCTTATCTCGCTCTTTTTGATACCAAACTCGTTGAGAGCGAGGCCCAGACCCTTCGTAAGCTCTTTTTTGTTATTTATATTTAAGTATGGGTAGAGGAAACGGGTGTTTCTAAGGCTTTCCATATTTCCCGAAAGAAGCTCGGAATAGTAGGCAACAACGGGACAGTTATAGTGATTGTCTCCGCTCTTTTCATCCACGTTATAGGTCAGGCAGGGATAGAAAATGACGTCGACACCCTGTTCAATAAGCTTTTCGACGTGGCCGTGCATTATCTTGGCAGGATAGCAGGCGGTATCGGAAGGTATGCTGTACTGACCCTTCTGATAGAGTTCTCTTGAGGATGCGCCCGAAACGACCACCTTAAAGCCGAGATTTTTGAAAATGGCGTGCCAGAGAGGTAAAAGCTCATACATTCCGAGGGCAAGAGGAAGTCCAACACTACCTCTCTCCCCTTCTCCCTCATCCTTCGAAAGGGCTTCGACCTTATCCCGCTTGTAGGCGTAGAGATTGGGAAGGATGCGATCCTCGGAAAGCTTTATTCCTGCGCCTTTCTCACACTGATTTCCCGAGACGAAGCGTTTGCCCGAAGAGAAGGTGTTTATTGTGAGTCGGCAATTATTGGTGCATCCCTTACAGGTTGCCGCCTTTGCGGTATGGGTAAAGTTTTCGAGCGCTTCGCGTGATGCGATGGTAGAGGCCGAAAGCTTTAGAGAACGGGCGTAAAGTGCGGCACCGAAAGCGCCCATCAGTCCTGCAATTTCAGGACGGACTACCTCTCTGCCGATAACCGTTTCAAAGCCGCGAAGCACCGCATTGTTAAGGAAGGTACCGCCCTGAACGACTATGTTTTTACCGAGCTCGTCGGGTGAAGTGGCACGTATCACCTTATATATCGCGTTTCGCACAACACTTATGGAAAGACCGGCCGAGATGTCCTCTACGGTTGCACCGTCCTTCTGGGCCTGCTTAACGCTGGAATTCATAAAAACGGTACAGCGTGAACCGAGATCCAC
>JAXJWR010000016.1:0-2051 GCA_036307905.1 Acutalibacteraceae bacterium | reverse complement strand
TTCAAAACTTGACTAATCTACCATATATGGTGTATAATATTACCAACTATGTACAAGGAGTAATGCTTGTGGCAAAAAACGTAAAAGAATATGGAAACGACAGTATAACCGAACTTAAAGGCCCCGACCAGGTGCGACTGCGCCCGGCGGTTATCTTTGGTTCAGACGGACTCGACGGTTGTCAGCATTCTGTTTTCGAAATTATTTCAAACTCTCTGGACGAGGCACGCGAGGGTTACGGTAAAAAGATTATCGTCACCAAATATGCCGATGGTGCAGTAGAAGTACAGGACTTCGGCCGTGGCGCCCCTGTTGATTTTAATAATAAAGAACAGCAGTATAACTACGTCCTCCTTTTCGAGCGTCTTTACGCAGGTGGTAAATATAACACCAACAACGGCGGCGATTACGAGTATTCCATCGGTCTTAACGGCCTTGGTCTTGCTTCAACCCAGTTTGCCAGCGAATATATGGACGTTGAAATAAAGCGTGACGGTTTTAAGTATAATCTTCATTTCGAAAGAGGCTTCAATATCGGCGGCCTTCAAAAGGAGCCGTATACCGGTAAAGATACGGGTACCAAAATTAAATGGAAGCCCGACCTAAAGGTGTTTACCGAAATCGACATTCCTTCAGAATACTTCCTGGACACCCTTAAACGTCAGGCCGTTGTAAACAGCGGAATTGTCTTTATCTTCCGCGAACAACAGGGCAGTCGCTTTATCGAAAAGGAAATCTGCTATAAAAACGGAATTACCGATTACGTAGAGGAAATAATAGGGGAGGACTCCCTTACCTCTATCCAGACCTGGCAAACCGAAAGAAAGGGTAAAGACCGCGAGGACAAGCCCGAGTATAAGGTAAAAATAAATGCCGCCCTCTGTTTCTCCAACCGTAAGCAGATAAAGGAGTATTATCACAACTCCAGCTGGCTGGAACACGGCGGCGCTCCCGAAAAGGCGGTGCGTAACGCCTTCGTTTACCAGATAGATGCCTATATCCGCCAGCAGAATAAATACTCTAAAAACGAAACCAAGGTAACCTTCTCGGATATAGAAGAATGTCTGGCTCTGGTGGTATCCTCCTTCTCCACCCTTACCTCCTACGAAAATCAGACCAAAAAATCTATTACAAATAAGTTTATACAGGAAGCTATGACCGAGTTTTTCAGGCATCAGCTTGAGGTATACTTTATCGAGAATAAAACCGAGGCCGACAAAATTGCCGACCAGGTGCTTATAAATAAGCGTAGCCGTGAAAAGAGCGAGAAAGAGCGAGTAAACATTAAAAATACCCTTCAGCAGAAGGGCTCCGATATGGTAAACCGCGTTCAGAAGTTTGTTGACTGCCGAAGCAAAGACCCTGCCGAGCGCGAAGTCTTTATAGTTGAGGGTGATTCGGCTCTCGGTTCCTATAAACTGGCCCGCGATGCAAACTTCCAGGCAATAATGCCGGTCAGAGGTAAAATTCTTAACTGCCTAAAATCAGAATACGACAAAATCTTCAAAAGCGAGATTATAACCGACCTTGTAAAGGTTCTGGGATGCGGTGTTGAGGTTAAGTCCAAGGCCAACAAGGACCTTTCAACCTTCAATATCGAAAATCTCCGCTGGAATAAGGTAATAATCTGTACCGATGCCGACGTAGACGGATTCCACATCCGCACCCTCATCCTTACTATGATATATCGCCTTATGCCAACCCTTATAAGCGAAGGAAAGGTCTTTATTGCAGAAACTCCTCTGTATGAAATCAATACCAAGGAAAAGCCCTATTTCGCCTACGACGAAAAGGAAAAGGCCGAAATTCTTGAAACAATAGGTAACCAGAAATATACCATACAGCGTTCAAAGGGACTTGGTGAAAACCAACCTGATATGATGAACCTCACCACAATGAATCCCGAAACCCGCCGTCTTATCCGTGTCCTCCCCGAAGATGCCGAGGAAACCGCCAGAATGTTCGATATTCTGCTGGGTGACGACCTTCAGGGAAGAAAAGACTACATTTCCGAAAACGGCTACCTCTATATCGACGATGTGGATGTCAGC
>JAXJWR010000015.1:0-5891 GCA_036307905.1 Acutalibacteraceae bacterium | reverse complement strand
TCAACTATTTCATAGTTTTCAAGGTCACTCGTTATAACAAGGTCAAGATTCTTTTGCTCCTCAAAGGGGAGAGATTTTGTGACGTACATATAAACTTTGTCATCATAAACGCGGGATTCGGGGTCGGCATACCAGCCGGGTACTACGGGATTTTTCATTTGTTTCTCCTTTTATAATTTTATTTTAAAGTTTGCATTGGAAATACGGGGTTCACATACAGGATGCTTCTTTGCAGGAACAAGTCCGTATGCCCAGTTGGATTCGGTGCCTTCGATGTTTATGTCGCCCTCGTCGGTTACGGTAACCACGGCCGAAAGGGGATCGTCGGTAAACCAGGTGTGAGGCTCCATCCAAAGCTCGGTATAGTCAATCCAGTGGGTGCCTGTGATGTTACCGTTTTCGTCAACCGTCTCAACCTCCTGACCCATACCTGAAGTATAATGGGTCTCAGACTCAATCTGCCACCAGATGTTTCTGGTGGTGTTTACGTCGAAATAAACGATGTTGTTTTTCATAAAGATACGGTTGGTGTGATAATGACCGTTTATGGCCATCATAACGGTGCCCTTTTTCATTGCGTTGACCCTCTGGAAAAGACGGTCTACCGCCTCCCAGTCACCTGTGCCGTTGCTGATTTCGCCAATATAGGAAGCGTGGCTTAAAATGATGCATTTCTTACCCTCTTTTGCCGAAGCAATAAGCAGATTTTCAAGCCAGGCGAACTGAACGGGACCCAGCGAGTTGCAGTACATATTTCCTGCAGGAGGTCCGTAAGAACAGGTGGTGTTGTGTTCCCAGATGCCCTCTTTGGGGTTCCAGGAATAGTTGGTGTCGGTTCCGATAATGCGGAATACGCCAATATCTTTATAGTAGTATGCAATACTTCCGTCACCGATTTTACCGTCGGCCGTGCCCCAGCAAACCTCGTCGTTGGTAAGCTTGGGTGTAACCTTGTCCATAGAGTTTTCTACGCTTTCCAGCTCGTGATTTCCGTAAACACCGTATACGGGAATGCCGCTGTTAAGATAAGGATTAAGAAGCTCGGCAGAGCCCTTATAGTCGTTACACATATCGCCGCAATGCACCATAAAATCCGATTTTGCGGCCTTCGCGCGGTCGATAACAGCCAGAAGGTCTGCAACCGTGGTGGAGTACATTCCCTTTTTGTAATGCATATCAGAGAATGCGGTAAAGGTAATCTTGTCCATAAAAACACCTCAATAAATAATTATTTTAAAAGTTCCCAGGTTCCCGAGGAAACTTTAGGTTCTTCACCTATGCCTGTGTTTTCGGGATTGACGCCGTATATCCAGCGGCTATCCTGTCCCTCAATAACAACCCTTCCGTAGGGCGAAATTTTAACAATCGCGCTGAGGGGATCCTCAAAGAACCAGGTGTTTTGACCCATAGAAAGACTGTTAAGACTGATTTTTTCTGTGGAAACAGGGGTTCCCGAAGAGTCGTAATCTACAAATTCAAAGGTGTGAGCGTCGGTGTAATGGGCAGAGCCGGTTCCTCTCCACACACCATTTCGGGTTGTGTTCATATCGAGATATAAAATATCTCCCGACTGGTGAATACGGTTGGTGTGGTAATGACCGTTTATGGCCAAAAGAACCGTACCCCTTCTTAACTCGTTTACCTTTGCAAAAATGCTTCTCACCTTGGCCGCATCTGCCGAAGCGCCGCCCAGCTCGGGGGAGAAGGTTGCGTGGCTTACAATAATACAGGGAACAGCATTTTCGGCCGCGTCGGTAAGTGCCTGCTCAAGCCAAAGGAGCTGTTCGGGGCCCAGCGCATTGACTTGGGTGTTGCCCGAAGGCGGACCGTAGCTGGCGGTGGTGTTGTGCTCCCACACGCCGGTGGAAGGATTATAGGAATAATTTGTATCGGTGCATATTATTCTGAAGCCTTCACGGTCAAAATAGTAGTAACCTATACTTCCGTCGCCAATCTTTCCGTCCCTTGTGCCCCACACCACGTTTTCGTCGTTGGTAAGCAGGGGAGTTACAACATCCATGCTGTTGCCTGCACTCTCCAGCTCGTGGTTACCGTAAATGTTATAGGCCGGAAGGGAGTAATTGTTTTGTAAAAATGCCTTCATAAGCTCGGGTGAACCTGTAAAATTATTACAGAAATCGCCTGCGCTGAGTATAAAGGAGGCTCCTGCCTTGTTGGCACGGTCAAGAATACTCTGCATATCTGCCACCGAGGTAGAGTACATCATTTTTTTATAGTGGAAGTCCGAAAACAAGGAGAAGGTGAGATATTTTTCGTATTTTCCTATGTAATCGTCGCAGTCTTTAAACAAATCGTCAAAAAGAGCCTTAATGTCGCTTGGCTGATTCGGATATATGTCGCTGGCCATTTTTGCAGGACTTACCGTAATGGTTTTTCCATAGAAATAAAGGGACTCGTCACCCTTTTTTATCATAAGGTAGGGCCTTGCCACAATTTTAACGTCGGGCTTGTCGGGACTTAATTCGATATAGTCGGAAATAAAGGAAACCAGATTTTCGTCTTCGTCGTACTTTTCGGCTTTAAGATTCTTTGCACCTTTTGTTTCCAGTGTTATGTCGGCAGCGCCATCGGTTTTTTCGGCATAAACAAACCCAAACAGCGGCGAAGAATCACTGTCTTTTGCGCCGAGATAGAGAATGTCGTTTTTGTCAAGCGAACCTACAATATGGTATTTAACATCCGTTTTAAAGAGGGTAATGCTTCCCGGCATGGCTTTAATACCGTTTGCAACCCCCGTCTGAGCTTCAGCGGAAACGGCAACCTTTAAAACTTCAAGTTGGGGTGTCTTGTCGGCGTATATAGCAAAGTTGTGACTCGGGTCGGCACGGTCGGGGCTTTTGGTATAGGAAATAAAGGTATCGTCTATGTAAAAATAACTTGTACCGTTTATTCTGTATACCTTAAAGGTAACCTTATCCCCGGCCTTCAGACTCAAGCCCTTAATCTTATTCTTTTGATAGGACTTTATATCGGTTTCATTCGAATTTTCCGAGTTGTAGTGGCGAAGGGTAGAATTTTCGGTATCGAAAACAGCGAAGGTTCCGTTTAGATTATCCGCGTCTGTCGGGACGTTATCAACTATTCCCACAGCACCCTCTGACGGAATACGAAGCGTTACCTCTAAAAGGGTGTTTTTGTAGTAGGTGGCGGGCAGTACAAGGGCGGTGCTGCCCTTTTCTGCTTTAAGGGTTAAACCTGTGTCGGAAACCAGAGCCGAGCCTTCGTCGTTCTTCACGGTCCAGCCCGTGGGAAGGTCGGAAACCGAGCCGTCGGTAAAATCTATAGCTTCAAGAGACAGGGCAGAATAGGATTTCTTATCGGTCTTGTCGGCAAAGTCGATTTTGGTGAGCTTTAGATTTTTCACCTTTACCTCGCGACCCTCACAGTCGCTGTAAAAGCCTATGCGACCGTTTTTGTCGGGGTCGGTAATCTCGGTTATAAGAAGGTCGTTACAGTAGAAGTAGTAAACTCCGTTATAACGGAATACCTTTATGTTCAGCGATTGGAATGAGGGAATGGTTTCAGAGCCTGTTTTATTGTCGCGAATTATAAGCTCGGGGAAATAATCGGAAAAGGTAAAATCCTTTCTTTGGGAGATTTTCTCGGTGTAGTTTTGCCCTTTTTCTGCGGTTAGTTTATATGTGCTGAAGCGGGGAATAAACACCCCTTCACTCTTTTCTTGAGAGCTAAGGCTGAAAACAGTAGCCTCATTGGCCTTTTCGGGGTCGCTGTTTATACCTACCGCAAGACCAAAGGGGAATTTAAAGGCATCAAAACTAAGGTCAAAGGATAAGAAAAAATCTTCTTCGGTAATTTCGGGGAGGGTAAGGATGCTGGCACCGTTTCTTCCGCAAAAGCCAAGCCAGCTTTCTTCCCCGGTATGCTTTACGCAAAGGTGACCGTTGTTTCCGCCTTCGGTGGCAAGGCAGGTGCTTTTATCACCGTCCCGTAAAAAAACATAGGGGTAGGTCTTGTCCCAGCCATCGGGAAGGGTTCCCGAAGAAACCGTATAAATATCGGGAATAAGCTCGTCGCCGTGTAGGGCAACTCGGCATAGGTCGGTATCATTCGATGAGCCTGACCCGTTAAAGATAAACCAAGCCGAGCCGAAGATTACGGCAACCGACAAAAATACCGAAATAAGGGGGACAATCCACTTGTTTTTCATAGAAACTCCTGCCTTTTAAAATTTCAATATCATTATACAGCATAACTTAAAAAAAGCATAGAGTTTTTTGCAAAGTACGTATTTCGGGACACATAGGGGCATATAATGTAACCAGAATAAAAAATTTAAAAAAACACTTGACATTTTCTGTTGTCGAATGTATAATGATAACAGAAAAGAACAAATGTTCGTTTTGGAGGAAGTTATGGAAACTCGCTTTATTTTACAAACAATTTTCGAAATTACAGTTGCAGGCTTTATTATTTACGGCCTCTTTTTTGAAGAGAAATTTGCCGAAACCGAGCGCAAGGTTTTCTCTGCAATTAAGCGTCGCATCCGTGCAACCTTCAGCACCGATTCCACCCTTTCCGACCGCGCATAACACCTATACAATCACACTCCTTTTTATTTTATTCTTCTTTGCAAAAAGCAGTAGGCTTGTTTACCTACTGCTTTTTGTTATTAAAAAATATTTTTATCCATCATATATTTCACTTTAAGTACAGCCGCCTGGGTTTTGCCGTCTTTTATTTTCCCCTCCATTATCATACCAATTAGGGTATCAATGTGATACTTTTCGGGCGTCACAAATTCGTCCTCGTCGGGGTCGGCTTCGCCCTGAGTAAGTCCCTTGGCAGCATACATATAAATCACTTCATCGGTATATCCGGGGGTGGGGTAGAATTCTCCCAAAAATACAAAGGTGTCGGCTGTGATGCCCAGCTCCTCTTTAAGCTCTCGCTTGCCGCCCTCTAAAGGGTCCTCGTCGAAGCTGTCTCTTTTTCCTGCGGGAATTTCTGCCGTCTCTTCTCCGTAAGGGTAGCGGAACTGGCGGACCAGCATAACCTCGTTTTTATCGGTGACGGGAACCACGCAGATTCCACCGGGGTGGCGCACGTATTCTCTGAAGGCGGGATTGCCGTCGGGTAGGCGAATCTCGTCGTTATAAAGCTTTATAATCCGTCCGTCATACAGCAATTTGGAGGTAACTTTTTCTTCTTTCAAATTCATTATATCATCCTCTTTCACATATAATATTTAAAAAAACAAAGGTGGATTTAAAATGGATATTTCTTTGCTCTGCGATTATGATTATTTTGATACGTTAAGAAAAATAGACAGGCTGTCCCAGCGTTATCCCTTTGCAGGCAGAAGGCAGATAGGCAAAAGCGTAATGGGAAAGGGCATCGAAGCGCTGGTGCTGGGTGCTGCAGAGGAGTATGCCGTATTTATCGGTGGTATACACGGAAGGGACAACTTTTCGGTAGGCCTTGTTTTAACCTTTTTTGAGGAGCTTTGCGAAGCACTTACACAGAGCGGCAGCATAGAAGGACTAAACGTTGCGCGAGCCATGACGGGCAGAGCCATTATAGTGATTCCCTGCCTTAATCCCGACGGTTGCGAAATCGCCTCGGTGGGAAAATCGGGCTGTCCCCACCGACTGCTTGAAAAGATGAGTCCTGCCCAAGACCTTAAGGATTTTTCCCTCAATGCCAGAGGGGTTGACGTTGACCTTAATTTCTCTTTGGAAAGACAACCGAGCGAGCCGGAATCTTTCGCTTTGGCAAAGCTTTTTAAAGAAACAAGGGTGCGCCAGGCGGTGATTTTCGGCTCGGGCAATAACGAAATAATTTCGCCCGGGGGAGCAAAGGTGCCTGCCAGAAGCAACCGAATGACCGAAATTATGACCGCCTCCACAGGC
>JAXJWR010000014.1:0-1231 GCA_036307905.1 Acutalibacteraceae bacterium | reverse complement strand
GCATGAATTTGCGGATTACACGGAGTTCTATGCTTTGGATATCGGTAGTGGCGTTGGCCGAAACAGTATTCCGGTGGCAGAGTACTTCAAGGACATCGACAAGGTGCTTGAAAACCTTGCAATAAACACAGCGCTTTCGGGAGGTGAATAGAATGTTTAGTCTTAAAGATTATATAAAAAAAGGTCTTATCCTCGCAGTAGGAAAGAAACCCGATTACGAGATTATTCTGGCATCTGTAAGTTGGCTTGAAAAAGGTGTGCTTTTAGAAAGTGACCTTGCAGAAGTTCAGTCTGCTATTGATAATCAATACGTCACCGAGGAGGTGACAGAATAATGGCAGAGTTAGTATTCGGCGTTGCCGGACTGGTTACGGGTATTTCGGGAATGATATGTGCTCTCATTGCCGCCTCCCGAAACAAAAAGAAGGACGACGTTGCCGATGGTCAGAATATCGGCACCCTTCATACCGACATTGGCTACATAAAGAAGGGTATCGACGGTATCGAACACCGTCTTGAAAAACAGGAAAACCAGTATATTGAGGTAGTCACCCAGCTCGCCGAAGTGCGCGGCGAAGTAAAGCGGCACAACAAAAGACTGGAAAAATTGGAGTCATACCACGACCCAAAAGGAGGAAATCAAAATGTTTAAGATTGCACTCACAGCAGGTCATTACAAGTACACGGCCGGGAAAAGGTGCCTCAAGGCTCTTGACCCCAAAGAAACCCGAGAATGGGTGCTTAATGACCGCATCTGCGACAAGGTAGAGGAGCTGCTCAAGGCCTACGACGGCTACCAGCTTATCCGAACCGACGACACAACCGGAGAGAAGGGAATCTCCAACGCTGCACGTATCACCGCAGCTAATAACTTCAAGGCAGATTTTTACCTTTCTATCCATCATAATGCCGGAATCAAAGGTGGTAAGGGCGGCGGCATCGTAGCCTTTGTTTATACAAAGGTAAGCAAGGCCACAAAAGAATGGCAGAAGGAGCTTTATAATTCGCTTATAAAGCATACGGGGCTCAAGGGCAACCGTGCAACTCCTCTGGTGGCCGCTAACCTGGAGGAGCTCCGGGAAACTAAGATGCCTGCGGTTCTTTTAGAAATGGGCTTTATGGACAGCAAAACCGACGTTCCCGTTATTCTTTCCGAAGAATATGCCGACAAGTGTGCTGCGGCTATCGTTGAGGTTCTGGTTAAGAGGGGCAACCTCGTTAAAAAGCCTGT
>JAXJWR010000013.1:0-1151 GCA_036307905.1 Acutalibacteraceae bacterium | reverse complement strand
AACGGCAGTACCGTCGGTGACGACAGCAACGGTGTTCCAACGGCGGGTCAGTTCAAAGGATTTTTCTACGTCGCGGTTTATCTCAAGACAAGGCTCGGCCACACCGGGGGTGTAGGCAAGGGACAGCTCTTCCTTATTTGAAACCTTTGCACGGGCAACCACCTCAAGCTTGCCCTTCCACTCGTAATGTTTTTTAAGCGATTCTTCTCTTATGTTCAAGTAAATTACCTCTTTTTATGGGATCTTATAATTTTAAACCATTATAGCACACGGAAACTTGTTTTTCAAGGTCAATCACGGGACTTTTTGCGGAAGGAGAGTGGTGAAAGACCGCATTTTGTCTTGAAAATATTGGAGAAATATTGCGGGTCTCCATAGCCGACCGTTTCGGCGATCTCCTTAACCGAAAGGGAGGTGTTTGTGAGCAGAGAACGGGCAACCTCCATCTTGCGTTCGAGCTGATAAGCATAGGGTGTTATGCCAAATTCTTCGGAGAAAAGTTTGAGACAATAGTCGGGGGAACGGAAAATTACCGCGCAAAGCTCCTTGCCCGACACCATACGGTGGGTGTTGGAATTGAGGTATTTCATCAGCCGCATAGCCTCGTCGCTGTGCTCCGAAAAGCGTATCTGCTGTGAAAGGCGGGCAATTATTTCGGTGAATATTCCGTTAAGTGAGGCTTGTTGCTCGTTATCTTCATTTTCCGAATGAATGGTTATAAGTATTTTTTCAAAGAGAACTTTAAGCCCATTCCCCTCGAAAAAATGACGGTCACTCAGGCCATATACCGAAATCAGATGACTGCACAGCGCACCCGAATCGATGTTCATCCAGATTTTTGTAAAGGGGTTGTCGGGGTCCGACATATATTCGTGGTCACATCCTGCGGGGAGAAAATATATCATATCCTTTGTAACTCGTTGCCACTCGCCTCTGTGAAACACAAGGCCTTCTCCGTCCAGAATGTATTCAATGACCGAGATATTTGAACTTTTTCGCTGTATGTGATAGGTCGGGTCAGGGTAGGTTATACCTGCAAGAGAAATATGAAGCGGATCTTTTTCCGAAGAAACGGGATAGGCCTTTCTAACCTCGTTCAAATTGATTTCCTCACTTTTATAATTGAAATTACTATGTAAAAATAGTTATTT
>JAXJWR010000012.1:0-2389 GCA_036307905.1 Acutalibacteraceae bacterium | reverse complement strand
GTTATACGAACAATATGAAAGATTTTTTTAAAAAACACAAAGCCGATTTAATACTTGTAGCTGTTGCTCTTATCATATCAATAGGCGCAATGATAATAATGTCAGCCACAAAAACCCAAGGTGGTTATGCAGTGGTCGTCGTAAACGGTAAGGAAACACAATCATACTCACTCGATAAAGACATCACTGTTAAAATAGAAAACGGAGAGAACTATAATATTCTGTTCATAAGTGACGGTTCTGCGAAGATAATCGAAGCTACCTGTCCCGATAAACTATGTGTCGATCAGCACGAGGCCAGATATAATGGTGAATCACTGATCTGTCTCCCTAATAAGACAACCGTCAAAATTGTTTCATCAGTAGACTCTGATATTGACTTTATTTCGTAGGAGGCAATATGAAAGCAAAAAGAATAACGTTACTCAGTTTGTTTTGTGCGCTTGCTATGATTATGTCATATCTTGAATCCTTAATACCTCTCCCCCTCCCCTTCGGTATCAAGGTTGGTTTACCGAACATTATCATTGTGTTTATTCTTTATAGAGTAGGTGCAGTGTCTGCCTTTGCGGTTTCCATTGTAAGAGTAATTCTTGTTTCACTGCTTTTTGGAAACGCTCTGTCGCTCTTATATAGCCTCGCAGGAGCGGTTTTAAGCCTCACGCTTATGATTATACTAAAGAGTATTAAAAGCTTTTCTACCGTCGGTGTAAGCGTTATTGGCGGCATAGCACACAACGCAGGTCAGATTATTGTTGCCTGCGTTGTTATGGACACAGCACAAATATCATATTATTTACCGATACTTGCCATTGCAGGTACAGTAGCAGGCGTTTTAGTAGGTATTGCAGGAAATCTTCTCATAACAAAAATTAGAAAGATTTAATAAGCAAAATTAAACGGAGACAACTGGTTGTCTCCGTTTTTGTTAGCAAAAATATTAAAGAGATAATAATGCACTTGCGATGGTGAAATATATCAGCAAAGAAACCGTATCTACAAGAGTGGTAATAAACGGACTGGCCATTACAGTTGGGTCCAGGCCGCATTTTTTTGCGCCAATGGGCAACAAGCAACCAACAATCTTTGCGAAAATTACCGTTGTAAGTATAGTAAGAGAAACAACAAAGGAAATTTCGTATGAAATTCCACTTGAAAGCAGTAAATTGTCGAGAAGAATTATCTTTATAAAGTTGGCTACTGCAAGAACAGCTCCGCAAATTATTGAGACTCTGAATTCCTTAAAGAAAACACGAATAGAATCCTTAAACTCAATATCACCAAGAGATAAAGCACGAATGACGGTAACCGACGACTGGCTACCGGAGTTTCCGCCCGTATTCATTATCATAGGGATAAACGCAATTAGCGCAGACTGTACGGAAAGGGCACTCTCAAAAGCAGTTATAATCCATCCTGTAAATGTCGCTGTGAGCATAAGGAAAAGCAACCACGGAATTCGTGCCTTAAAGGTTTCGAAAATGCCGGTTTTAAGATAGGTTTTATCCGTAGGCACAATAGCGGCCATCTTTTCAATGTCTTCGGTGGTTTCCTCCTGCATAACATCAATAACGTCATCGACCGTTATTATGCCTATAAGGCGGTTTTCGCCATCGACAACAGGCATTGCAAGCATATCGTACTTATCGAAAAGCTGGATAACGGTTTCTTTATCTTCTTTTGTGGTAACGGAGAGAACGTTGTCCTCCATTATCTCATCAATGGTCTGGTCGGGTCTGGCAAGGAGAAGCTCTTTAGTCGTTACTACACCTAAAAGCTTTCGTCTGCCATCTGTTACGTAGCAGGTATATATTGTTTCTCGGTCAAGTCCTATCTGGCGGATGCGACTAAAGGCATCAGATACGGTCATATACTTTTTCAGATCGAAAAACTCGGTAGTCATTATACTTCCGGCACTATCCTCAGGATATGCCAGAATTTGATTTATTTCTCTGCGGGTTTGAACGTCGGCCTGTTTTAAAATTCTGTTGGCAACTGATGCGGGCATTTCTTCAATGATTCCTGCAGCATCGTCGACAAACAACTCGGCAAGAATGTCGCGAATTTCTTTATCACTGAATGCCGAAACAAGAAGCATCTGCATATCGGAATCCATTTCAACAAATACTTCAGCGGCAAGTTCTTTGGGAAGAATTCTAAAAACGAGAATTAACTGATTCTTAGGTACAGCTTCAAGATATTCAACTATATCTGCAGGGTTAGCCTCGGATAAAACGGCTTTAAGCTCTCCGAAACTTTTATTTTCCAAAAGTTCAAGTATTGTTTCTTCCAAGGTTACCCCTCCTTCGATTTTTTACCTAGTTATTATAATCCTTTCGAAATATTATGTCAATCAAAAATCATTCGGAAGTTATATAGATTAAATGAG
>JAXJWR010000011.1:0-1677 GCA_036307905.1 Acutalibacteraceae bacterium | reverse complement strand
TTTTTCACAGGAATGCTTAACAAGAGACTTGGTCAGGTGGTGCTTAAATACTGCGGACACGCTCTTTCCGAATCTGTCGGAGAACTTTCCCCAAACCAATGTCTTAATATCGCCTGTAAACTTAAAAATCTCACTTTCAAGGTTACGGGCAACACCGGGTTTTTAAATTCGCAGGTTACTGCAGGCGGGATTTCAACCGATGAATTCTATAAGGATACCCTTATGTCGAAAAAATATCCCGGGTTGTTTGCCTGCGGAGAACTTTTGGACGTAGACGGTGACTGTGGTGGGTTTAATCTGGCCTGGGCTTGGTCAAGCGGCATTACCGCGGCCGAGTCTGCTGTAAAATACATTGGAGATTTTTAATGATTCTTGTAAACAACATAAATTTGCCGTTAGATACGGATTTTAAAAACATACTCCCCGTTCTGGCAAAGCATCCGCGGCTTAAAAACGTTAAAATACAGTCTGCTTCTCTCTACCGCAAATCGGTGGATGCACGAAAAAAGGACGATGTTCATTTTTGTTGTTCCTTTGTAATTTCGGTTGTGGGAAACGAAGGTTCTGCCATTTCTAAAATAAAGGACTGCAAGATTCTCGACGAAAAAGAATATGAGTTTAAAAAAGCATGGCAAACCCCTGATAACCGGCCTGTTGTAGTGGGCTTTGGCCCTGCCGGAATATTTGCGGCATACACTCTGGCAAAAGCGGGCCTTCGCCCTATTATACTCGAGCGCGGAGAGGACGTAGACGCCCGAACCGCCGCGGTTAAAGCCTTTTGGGACGGTGCGCCGCTAAACCCCGAATCCAACGTACAATTTGGTGAAGGGGGCGCCGGAACCTTTTCGGACGGAAAGCTTACAACGGGAATTAAGGATGAACGTTGCAGAACCGTGCTTAAGCTTTTTCACCGCTACGGCGCTAAAGACGAAATTCTTACCGATGCCAAGCCCCACATAGGCACAGACGTTTTATGCGGCGTTATAAAGAATATCAGAAATGAGATTATCGCCCTGGGCGGCGAAGTGCGTTTCGGTCACAGGTTGGACAGTATATCAACCGAAGACGGACGTATGGTTGCCGCAACGGTTTGCTCTTTAGAGGGCGATTACATTTTAAACTGCGACCATATTATTCTGGCCACCGGTCATTCGGCAAGGGATACCTTTTATATGCTGAGAGATGCAGAAGTTACGATGGTTAGAAAGCCCTTCGCAGTTGGCGTACGTATTGAGCATCCCCAACGGGAAATAAACCAAGTCCTTTACGGTAAATTTACAGAGCATCCCGCACTCTCGGCTGCTGATTACAAGCTTGCTGTTCATCTGCCTTCGGGCAGAGGTGTTTACACCTTCTGTATGTGTCCGGGAGGCGTAGTTGTTAATGCCTCAAGCGAAGAAGGCCGAACTGCTGTAAACGGAATGAGTTACTCGGCCCGTGACGGCAAAAACGCTAACAGCGCCGTACTGACCGAAGTGTTGCCCGAAGATTTATTAGGTGATGATGTTCTGGCAGGTGTGGAGCTTCAAAGAAGTATTGAAGAAAATGCATTGACCCTTACAGGCGGCAAGGGCGTACCCGTACAGACGGTTGGCGGCTATCTATTTGGTAAGTATGCCGAGCCTTCGGTAAACCCAACCGTGAAACCAACACCTGTTTTTGCTGATATTTCAGATA
>JAXJWR010000010.1:0-1474 GCA_036307905.1 Acutalibacteraceae bacterium | reverse complement strand
TTCTTATCTTTATTGATGACTATTTCAACTGTCTTACTGTTGGTGCGGTTATGCGTCCCGTTACCGATAGTGCCAAGATTTCTCGCGCAAAACTGGCCTATCTTATCGATGCAACAGCAGCACCTATTTGTATGATCGCACCCATTTCTTCCTGGGCTGCAGCTGTTTCCGAGTTTGCCCCCGATGGTGTAAACGGAATTGTTTTATTCTGTCAGGCCATACCCTATAACTTCTATTCCTTGCTTACCTTCGTATTCATCATTGCGCTTACAGTTATGAAGTTTGATTACGGCCCCATGAGACTTCACGAGCTTAACGCTGATAATGGCGATCTCTTCACTACCGGCGATAAGAATGACGCCGATGAAGATGAAAAGCCTGTATCCGATAAGGCACGAATTGTAGACCTTGTTATTCCTATAGTTGCTCTTATTGCTATTTGCTTCATCGCACTTCCTTACGTTGGTCGTTGTATGGGAGAAGAGTGGGTATTTGCCTCTGCAAACTATGATCCCTCTCTCAGCTTTATCGACGCTTTCTCCAACACCGATGCAACCATAGCACTTCCCTGGGGTGGTCTTATCGCCCTCGTACTTATTATGATTTATTTCATTGCTCGTCGTCTGCTCACCTTTAAGCAGGCAATGGAGTGCGTACCCAAGGGCTTTATTGCAATGGTTCCTGCAATTCTCATTCTCACTATGGCAACCTCTCTTAAGAATATGACCGGTCTCCTTGATTCTGATTCCTTTGTACAGGCTGCCCTCGCAGGTGCCGGCACCCTTCAGAGCTTCCTGCCCGCAATCATCTTCCTTGTTGCTTGCGGAATTGCATTTGCAACAGGAACTTCTTGGGGAACCTTTGGAATTCTTATTCCCATAGTTCTCAGCGTATTCCCCGCAGGAACCGAGCTTGGCGTTATTGGAATGTCTGCTTGCCTTGCAGGTGCTGTTTGCGGTGACCACTGTTCGCCCATTTCCGATACAACCATTATGTCCTCAGCAGGAGCTCAGTGCAACCACATCAATCACGTATCTACCCAGTTACCCTATGCGATTACCGTTGCGGCAATATCTTTTGTTTGCTTCGTGATTGCCGGATTTGTTCAGAACGCATATATAGTTCTTGCTATCGGTGCAGTTTTAACAGTCGCAACACTTGCTCTTCTTAAACTTGGCGGAAAGAAAGCCTAATATAACAAATTAACGCGGTGCAATGCACCGCGTTTTTTTATATTTTAGTAATCATTTTATTAAGCTTTCCCACGGGAAGTCCCACTACGTTAAAGTAATCTCCGCAAATGCTCTTTACCAACAACGAGCCGTATCCTTGGATACCGTATGCACCAGCCTTGTCCATTGGTTCTAAACTGGCTACGTAATTATCAATTTCTTCTTCAGATAAGTGGTAAAAAGTAACGTTGGTTACCTCGCTAAAACTTAAAGATTTTCCGTTTTTAAATATTGCACAACCG
>JAXJWR010000009.1:0-19533 GCA_036307905.1 Acutalibacteraceae bacterium | reverse complement strand
GCTTTACACCTTGCAGGAGACAAGCGTTACGACTTTTTAGACGGTGCTTCTTTCAACGTAAAAGGGGGCGAAATTATTTTTTTGCCCAAGGGTTCAAGTTATGTGGTAAAGGCGCTAAAGCCCGGCGAATGTTTCGCGATGAATTTTAATTTCTTCGAGGATAAAAGCCTGTCCCCGTTTGTTTTTCGACCAAAAAATCTTATGGGAATAACTGAACATTTCAAAACTGCAACAAAGCTTTGGAATGCGAAGCTGCCCGGATATATATCGGGTTGCAAGGGGGAGCTTTACGGAATTCTTCACCTGATGCAAAACGAATATAATATGAAATACGTGTCGGATGCGAAATTTGAGCTTATCGCCCCTGCGGTAAAATTTATTCATTCAAATTACACTAACGAGACCTTGCAGGTGGATGCTCTTTCAAAGATGTGCGGCATAACCCCTGAATATTTCAGAAGCATTTTTAAAAGCCGATACGGAGTTTCTCCTATAAAGTACATAAATGCCCTGAAAATCACAAGAGCAAAGGAGCTTATCAGCTCGGGTATGTATTCGGTATCCGAGGCGACCCTGTTATCGGGCTTTTCCGACCCTGCCCATTTTAGCAGAGTTTTTAAAAAAAGCACAGGGTTTTGTCCTTCAAAATTCAAAGAAAAAAATTAACTTTTATGTTGTAAATATTTACCTTGATTGGTATAATATAATTATAAATTTTATGAGGTGATTTTATGTTCAAAAAATACGGACTGCCTGCAATCATCACGCTGATACTCGGCGCAGGGAACTATTATTTATCTCTTCCCGCGCTAAATATCAAATCGGCCTCCCTGTGGGGATTTGTGCTGTTTTTGGTGATTGTGTATTTCGTTTCTATGGGAATTATTGCGAAAAGCGAATGGCTCACAAAGCTGATTAAAGGAAAAAAGGTTTCGGTTAACTCTTTCGAATTCGAACGCATTAGAAAATATACACCGAAAAAGGTTAAGATTATTGTTTTATCCATAGTTGCTGTGGTAGTTGTTGTTGGTGGTGCGATATTCGTTTCCTCCTCTCAATTCTTCAATGCCTCCAAGTATCAGAAGATGCTTACGGTTACCGAATCAAGCTTTAACGAGGATATTGCAGAAATCCCCCTTTCCCAGATTCCCGTTGTTGACCGCGACACCGCATCCCGCCTTGGAAGCCGTAAAATCGGTGAGGTTGTGGAGCTGGTTTCTCAGTTTAACGTTTCCGACTACTACACCCAGATAAACTATAACAACCACCCCACCCGCGTTTCTCCCCTTGAATATGCAGATATAATCAAATGGTTTACCAACAGGGACGACGGTATTCCCTATTATGTGAAAATTGACATGGCCTCCCAGGATACCGAGCTTGTGGACCTTCCCGAGGGTATGAAGTACTCCCCCAGCGAGGTTTTCAGCCGCGACCTTATGCGCCACGTCCGTTTTGCATACCCCACCAAGATGTTCGACTCTACCTCCTTTGAAATTGATGAGAAGGGTCATCCATACTGGATTATTTCCTGCTACGACTTTACCATTGGTTTCCTTGGCGGTTACGACATTACAGGCATAATTATGGTGGATGCAGTAACCGGTGATATGACATATTACGACGTTTCCGACGTTCCCACCTGGATAGACTGCGTATACAAGGCCGACGTTGTGCTTCAGCAGGCCAATTACTGGGGATCCTATGTAAACGGCTATTGGAACTCTATCATTTCCCAGAAGAACGTTGTAAAGACCACCGAAGGCTACAACTACCTTGCCATTGACGATGATATTTGGGTTTACACCGGAATTACCTCGGTTGTTTCGGACGAATCCAACATTGGATTTATTCTTGTAAACCTTCGCACCAAGGAGACCAAGACCTACTCCATAAACGGTGCTGAGGAATACTCGGCAATGGAGTCGGCAGAGGGTAAAATTCAGGAAAAGGGCTACACCGCCACCTTCCCCATTCTTGTAAATATTGCCGACACGCCCTCTTATTTTATCAGTCTTAAGGACAGTGCAGGTCTGGTTAAGGCCTATTCCTTCGTTTCGGTTTCCAATTACCAGATAGTTGGTGTGGCCGATACGGTTGCAGGAGCCGAGCAGGAATACAGACGTTTGCTTCGCGAATCGGGCAAGCTTAACGAGGAAGGCGGCGACAACACCGCCGAGAACAAAACCGTAACCGGTGTTATTAACGCTGTATCTACCGCCGTTATTAACGGAAACACCGCTTACTATATCGTGCTGGAAAATAATGAAACGGTATTTATTGCCGACGTTTCCTTAAACGACAGACTTCCCTTCGTTACTATTGGTGACACAGTTGAAATCACATATAACGAGTTTGACGGAGACATTACGGTAACAGGAGTTAAGCTTACGGCTAAGCAGTAATAAAACAACAAATAAAAACGCTATGCACAACAGTGCATAGCGTTTTTTATTACTGAGAATTATTGGAACCGATTTTTACCGTTCCGTCGTAATATCTGCCGTTTCGGTAAATTTTAATTTGCACCTCGTCGCCGGGCTTACAGTCGGACACGTATTCCGAAAGCTTGGAATAGTGGGTTATCTGCTTGCCGTCGAATTCGGTGATTATATCACCCTGACGAAGGCCTGCATCCTCGGCAGGACTTCCTGCATATACGCTGTAAATAACCGCTCCTACGGGGTAGCCCCAATACTCCAATGTTTCGGGGTCGTAGCGTTCGCTTATGGTAACACCGAGATATGGGTCGGGATTGTTTTCCTTGGCGATTATTTTATCGCATATGGTTTTTACGGTGTTGGAAGGAATTGCAAAGCCCATTCCCTCAACGCTTTCGCTGACAAGCTTGCTGGAGTTTATTCCCACAAGCTTACCCTCGATATTAACAAGTGCGCCGCCCGAGTTACCCGGGTTTATGGCGGCATCGGTCTGGATAAGCTGGGTTCCCGAACCGTCCTGCGAGTCGGAAATAACACGGTTAAGTCCGCTTATGATTCCCCACGTAGCCGAACCCATAAATTCAAGTCCGCCTGGGTTTCCTATGGCCATTACGTACTGTCCTACCTTGATTTTAGAGGAATCGGCCCACTCGATAGCGGGGAGATTTTTGCCGTTTATCTTGATTACCGCAAGGTCGTTTGAAATGTTATATCCCACGATAGCGGCATCGTAGCCTGTGTCGGCGTCGCTGCTTAAAAATACCTTTATTGCCGCAGACTTAGAGCCGTATTCTACCACGTTTGCAATAACGTGATAGTTAGTTATTATATAGCCGTCCTGCGTGTAGATAACACCCGAGCCTTCGCCCGAGGCCTCCTGCGTGCCACCGAAAAAGTTAGTTACCGATACGGTGGTTCTTATTCCTACGACGCTGGGAGTAACCTTCTCTGCAACCGCTTCGCCTACGGTGGCTTCCACATTGGTAACGTCGATATTTACGCTACCCGTACCGCTGTTCCCCTCGGCTGTGGAGCTGTTCTGCGGAGCAGCATCCTTTTGTCCTATACCGAAAAGGCTCATTCCCGCAACCGAGCTTGCCGCACCGATAACTGCCGCAAGCACCACAGAAACAATAATGGTAGAAAGTGAAAAGCTTCTTTGCGCCTTTACCTTTTTACGCACCCGTACACGATTATCGGTTTCGTAAACCTGATAATCGGGTTTAGGCGGAATGGCTGACGGTTCGGGCCCATTGGCCACTTCGTCAGGTGCTTCATCGCTGTTTGCCGAATTGTCGGTGGAAGCCGTTTCGGGAGGTGCTTCATAAAAACCACCTTCGGGAGTAACGGTGTAACCGTTTTCGGAAGTTTTTTTTGAAGGGTCGTCTTTAATTTCGCTGCCGGATTCATCCGGATATTCATTTTTATTTATATCGTCCATACATATCCTCCTGCTTTAACTTTATTGTCATTATACACATATGATTTGATTTTCGCAATGAGAATATGTGAATTTATCGTGAACAAATTTACTGCTTTTTGCCTATTATACCTTCAAAGGTTATTATTAGTCCCGATGCAATTACCAGCGCCGAGCCGATAAGTTTACACACCGAAACACCTTCCCCCATTATGAGGATTCCCACAAAAAGGCTGGTTGTAGGCTCTAAGGCACTTAATACTGAGGCTTTGGAGCCGCCGATTATAAAAATACTTTTTTGGTACAGAAGTACAGCTCCTACCGTAACAGATAATGCAAAAAGCAGACAAAGCCCCCAGTCTCCGACTCCTACAGGCAGGGTTAGCCGATTTGTAACCGCGGCCACAAGAAGGGTTACTCCCCCTCCGATGGCTGAAACATAAAAGCTGAAGGTGAAGATTGGAATATTTTTATACTTAAAGCGGGAAAGCATCATTACGTATGCCGCACAGGTCACACCCGAGAGAGCAGCCGGTATAATTCCCGCAAGGTCAAAGCTTTGCTTGGAGTCGTAAAAAAGCATAACTCCCACGGTACAGCAAAGCAGTCCTGCAATGCCGAAGGAGGTTGCTTTCTCTTTAAAAAGCAAAATGCCTCCTACCACCACAAGAACAGGATATATAAAGTGTATCACTGTGGAAACTGAGCTGTCGATATAGTTATATGAGGATAAGAGCAAAAGCGGGGTAGCAGCCATTCCCACCACCGCTATTCCAGAAATTCCGGGTAGTGCCTTTAGGGGAATTTTAAGACTTTTATCCTTTATAACGGCTATGATTGCCAACACGGGCAGGGCAAGTATATTTCTTAGGGCCACAAGGGTTACGGCATTTACTCCGCCTGCATAAATATTTACTGCCATTAGGGGCATAAGACCATAAATGACGGCGCTGAGCACCGCCATTATATAGCCTGCTAATTGTTTTACCATAATATATCTACTTAATATTTTCGGCTCGAAGGATATAGGCATCCTGCTCTTCCTTTGAAAGGCTGTTCCAAAGGGCGTTCCAACCGCTGATTCTTACCTGAAGACTGCGATACTTTTCGGGATGCTTCTGGGCATCCTTAAGGGTTTCGGCATCGAAGATATTAAACTGAATGGAAACTCCGCCCTTTTCCATATAGGTATCAAGAAGGGACTTCATAGCACAAAGACCACTTTCCCCTGCTACGGCAGAAGGATGAAGCATCATATCAAGGGCGCAGGAAACCGAATAACGATAGGGCTCGATGGCGGCAATCGAATTTATAAGGGCGGTGGCGCCGCTTCGGTCAGCACCAACAACGGGAGAAACGTTTTTGGAATATTCGTCTCCCATTTTTCTGCCGTCGGGCGTGGCTTCGGTTTTTTTGCCCTGAATTACAAACTGAAGAGCCGAGTGCATATCGGCCTTATAGAAGCCGCCCCTTGCGTTGGGCTTGCCTGTAACGTAGGTGGCGTACCATGAGGACATAGCAAAAGCATATCGGTCGGCCTCCTCGTTATCGTTACCAAATTTAAGAGGGCAGTTAAGGGCTTTTATTCTGAGGTCCTCGTATCCGACCCAATCGTTTTTGAGGGCAGCTTTAAGCTCGGACAAAGTTGTCTGCTTGGTGTCGAAAACGAGATATTTAACTGCCAAAACAGAGTCTACCGCGGTAGCGTAGGCGGCATTAAGGAGAGAGGAGGTGCTGTATTTCGGGGATTTTGAATAGCCGTCCAGCATCTTCTCGAGGCTTCCCTTCATTGTACCGGAATGGAGGATAGCGGGGTTGATTTCGTCTACAAATGGCTCGTATTTATCGGAAACAGCTATGCTTTTATCGATTATATATGCCCACTGTTTTATAAACGCATCGTAAAATTCCTCGAAGGTAGTCATCTCGCAGACATCGGGGGTTTTAAGACCTATTTGCTTTCCTGTTACTGTGTCAAAGCCCTGAGTAAAAACGTAGACCATAACCTTTGCGGCATTTATATAGCCCGTTCCCATACAGGTTTCGTTATGGCGGACGTGCATCTCGCTACAGCCACTTATATCGCAGGTGATGGCCTCCTCGTAGGTTGTGCCGCAGTTACTCATAAGGGATTTTACGATGTTTGGGTCGAAGGCAAAAAGAAAGCTGGTTCTTCCTCTTCTTATCATATCGAGAACCTTTTCGGTGAAATCGACGGGAGTATTTCTGTTATAACGAATCTGCACCTTGGGGTTATATATATCCAGCTCGTCGTAAACGTCAAGGATAAGATAGGAAAGCTCGTTCACAAGGGTCGAGCCGTCAACGGCGGTACCGCCGAGCCACATGGGCTGACCCCAATAGTTGCCAATGGCCGAAAACTGCATAAGAAAATGAGCCATAAAGGTTTTAATCTCGTCCTTAGAGAATCTGCCGTTTTCCATATCCTTTTTATAGAAGGGCCAGAGGCTATAGTCGAGACCGTGACCTAGGGAGCGCACCTGATAGCGGTCGATGGACTCGCAAAGCATAAAGTAAAGGTAAATCATCTGCAGGGCATCGTAGGTGTTTTGCGGTGCGCCGTCGCGCAGGTGAGTAAGGCACTCGATAATGCCCTCGCTTTTCTCGGTGGGATTAGATTTTGCATAGTCTATAAAGCGGTCAAGCAGTCGGAGAACGGCGGTATATTCGATGATTATAGAATCATAATATGCCTTTTGCTTTTCGGTGAGGGGGGCTTTGGCCTCGTTCTTTTTGCGATATTCCTCAGCACGCTCGATTATACCCGTAAAACCGAGGGAAAGGAGACTGTCCCAGTCGGGCACGACATGGTCGAAGTCAATCCACATAGCCGAGGTTCCCGAATCATTCATTTCGGCGAAAGCTTTTTCAATGTCGCGTATACCTTCGCTGTCTAAAACTCCGTCGTACATTTTCCACAGAACGCGGTGTTCTAAGGGACGGCCCCAGTTGTAGATTCCAACGAACCAGTCGAATCCGTTTACGTCTATGCGGCAGTTATCAAGAACACATTCAAAGCTCCTTGCCTTTGCTACGGCATTTTGCTCCTTGCCGTAGTATTTATCCATAGTGCGGTCGATGGCCGCCGCCATCTCCTCATCGTCAAGGCCGGTCGTCGGGTCGTAATCGTAGCCGTGATAAGCAAAACGGGCATGTGGGTTAAATTCTTTATCGACAAGGTGATATTTATTTTCGATATGCTTCCTATCTTCTTTTCTTATAAGTTCCATTTCAGTTCTCCTTAAGTTTATAGATGTGTCCCGTTCTTTCGTATGCGTCTTTGTCGTTTTTAACGTCCTTTATCCAATCGGGAACAAAGTCGCTTCCCTTTTGAGCGGTTACAAGGCTTTTGTCAAGCTGAAGGGCTTCGCAAAGACAATTTACCACCTTGTTGCCGAGAATTTCGGTGCCTTCGGCGGTGTAGTAGTGGGTCTGGTCGGAGTGAAGGTCGGGACGGTCCTTTATAGCAGCATAAAGGTCGTTTACGATACCACCCTCGGAGAGGACTATTTCGGAGGCTATCTTATTATAAAGCTCTATATCCGAGTTAGTGCGGTATTCGAAATCGGTAAAAAAGTCCTCCTCAAGGCAGGGGGTGGAGGTTGCAAAAATAATTTTGGCAGAGGGAAAAAGAAATTTAATTCGTTTTACAATGCGGCGGATGTTTTCAGCGTAGTTTTCAGGGGAAATAAGGGGTCCATCTCCGTATATACGAACGGTATCCCAAAGGCCTGCGTTAAAATGAACGGCATCCGCGTCGTAGACCTTATACCAGTCCGTCATATTATGAACGTTTCTTAGTACGTGGGTGGAATACATATTGTTTTCCTCGGAGAAATAGACCTCGGCAAGGTTTTGCAGACTTTCTTTAACGAATTTGTCATAGCCGATTCGGATAGAATCGCCTATAAGAAATATTTTTTTCATAAGCTTTACCTCTTTTCAAAGTATTACGTTTTCATTATAAAGCGGTAGAGTTATTTTGAAATGTGTAAAAGAACGAATTTGTATATTTTTGAATATATTTTTAAGATGCGTCTTGCCTTTTTATGACATTTGGATTATACTTTACTCAAAGAAATTCGATTTTTAGGAGGGATTCGACCTGCCGCTTAATAATTTACATATTTTTGAAATATATTCGGTTACCAAATACGTTTCATACAGGAACTGTTATCCTATGAAAAACAATGGTAGAAATCATTGTGGATTCATATACACCGAAAAGGGCTGCGAGCATTATAATTTCAGCAGCGGCAGAATTGATGCCGAGCCGGGGTCGTTGATTTTCATTCCGAAAGGAGAGGCCTACACTATTGATTTAGACGATGAGGAAAGTATTGCGTTTTGCTTTGATTTTGAACTGTCGGACGAGACGCACTTATCCCCCTTATCGGTTTGCAAGGGTGCCGCTTCAAGGCTGCGTTCTCTTTTTATCGATTCCGAGAGAATCTGGAAAAGAAAAAAGGTTGGATACAAGGCTGATTGCATGAGTATTTTGTATAAAATCATAGCAAGAGCACAAAGACAGGCCTTTGAGGGAATTCACCCGAAAAACTTTGCAAAAATTAAGACGGCGGTGGATTATCTTGGAGAGCATTATGCCGACCGCGATTTCAAAATCAGCAAACTTTACGAGCTTTCAGAGCTGAGCCCGAAATACTTTGGAACTCTTTTTAAGGCACAGTTCGGGGTAGGGCCTAAGGAATACGCTGTAAGCCTACGTATTGAGCGAGCCAAGGAGCTACTCCAAAGCGAAAGGCTGTCGGTCACCACGGTAAGCGAAATGGTAGGTTTTTCCGACGTGTATCATTTCAGCAAGGTATTCAAAGAAAACACATTATATTCCCCCAGCGAGTATAAACGAATAACCCAAAACTGAAAAACAGCAGATATGTGTTTTTGCACATATCTGCTGTTCGTTTTATTATTTTGTGACGGCGAAGAATAGTTGCCTGCAGTTTTAGGCTTTTTTTACCGTTACCTTTGTGTTTGCAGAGATTTTATCTATCCACTCCTGAACTGTTTCCTTTTCGGGGAAGGTCAGGTCGGAAAGGGCGTAATCCTTGCCCAGCTGCTCAGACTTGCCCTTGCCCAAGGGATGATAGGGCTCAATATTAACCTCGATTATATTTTTAAGTTTGTTTGCCGTTTGAGCGATGCCGTTGAAATGCTCCTCAGTATCGTTCACGGTGGGAATTATGGGGCAACGAAGCACGGTTTTCGCACCCATTTCGTCCAGCATAAAGAGGTTTTTAAGTATGAGGTCGTTGGGCACCCCTGTGTATTTTTTATGTAAATCAGAGTTGGTCAGCTTATAGTCCCAAAGAAATATGTCTACATAAGGGGCAACAGCCGTATACTTCTCGCTGTCGGCAAAGCCACAGGTTTCCATACAAATATGAAGTCCCTTTTCCTTGCCCTTTTTAAGAAGTTCCATAGTAAAGTCGAAGCTGAGCATGGGCTCTCCCCCTGAAAGGGTCATTCCGCCTCCGGAATTTTTATAGAAGGCTTCGTCCTTCATAACCTCTTTTATTACCTCGTCGGCCGTCCACTCTTTACCGGCAATTTCCAGCGCGTCGGCAAAACAGGTATCGGCGCATTTGCCGCAGGATATGCATTTTTCACGACTGAAAATATGTCCGCTAAGTAATACCTCGTGACAGCCCTTCGGGCAGGCAGGCACACATCTGCCGCAGAGGGTGCATTTGTCGGACCTGAAAAGCAGTTCGGGCTTTGTGTTTTTAGATTCGGGATTATGACACCAAAGACAGTTTAAGGGGCAACCCTTTATAAATACGGTGGTACGTATACCGGGGCCGTCGTTTACACAGAATTTTTGCACGTTGAAAACAGTTGCCATATTGCATCCTCCGAAAGAGATTATCTGTGCACAATATACCATATCGGATGCTTTTTTTCAATGTAAAAAACGGCGATTTTATATTTTTCGGCACTAATGTTTAACGCTTTAAAGAGGTACTCGTCAATTCGTACAAAAAAATTGTTAAAAAATTATCAATATCATATGAATAAACTATTGACAATATTCGATAAAAAATTTATTATAATATAGTACATATTATATAATGCGCTTTCTGGGGCCTTTTTGTAGGTCTTTGAGGCGCATAGAAAGGTCAAGGCTATGGAAATTTTCATCGCAATCTTAATTCTCTTCCCCTTCCTGGCTGCCCTTGTACAGGCCCTTGTGAAGAATAACAATCTCCGCAAGATAACCGTGTACATAAGTAGTGCCGCAATTATTGTTGCAACCGTTGTGTTCGCAATTATGAATTTCGGCAAACAGCAGCACTTCATCCCCCACGATTTCACTTTGGGCGGATTCGACCTTATAGGCAGCGTAAATTACATTATGCTGGCAGTCGAGTTCATCCTTATGGGAATCATCATTTATCTAAGCATCAAGTACAAAAAATACTATGCGGGTCTTCTCTCTGCAGTTCAGACCTGCTTTATAGCCTGGCTTGAGCTTTCGGGTAATGCCCACGCAGTAAACGACTACCTTTTCTGCGACAATCTTACCCTTATTCTCTGCCTTATGATTGCCGTTGTAGGCGGACTTATCTGCGTATATGCAGTAGGCTACCTTAAGGACTACCACCATCACCACGGAAGCGATGTTAAGGACAGACGCTCCTTCTTCTGCAGTATGCTCTTTGTATTCCTGGGTGCTATGTTCGGTATCGTATTCTCGGCAAATCTTATCTGGATGTACTTCTTCTGGGAGATTACCTCGGTTGTTTCCTTCCTGCTTATCGGCTACACCAAAACCGAAGAGGCTGTAAACAACTCCTTCCGCGCCCTGTGGATGAACCTTCTTGGCGGTGTTGGATTTGCAGTTGCCATCGGCTATGCCGCTATGGAAATGCACGTTTCAAACCTTCAGGAGCTGGTTGCTTCGGCCGATGCAGGTGTGGTTATTCCCCTTATTTTCCTTGCTCTTGCCGCTCTTACCAAGTCGGCACAGCTTCCCTTCTCCCGTTGGCTGATGGGCGCAATGGTGGCTCCTACCCCCTCCTCTGCCCTTCTTCACAGTGCAACAATGGTTAAGGCAGGTATCTATCTGCTCATCCGTCTTGCCCCCGCAATGACCGGCAACATGGTTGGTCTTACGGTCGCTCTTATCGGAGGATTTACCTTCTTCGTTGCTTCTATCCGCGCAATCATTCACACCGACGGTAAAAAGGTTCTTGCTTATTCTACGATTTCCAACCTGGGCCTTATCGTTGCCTGCTGCGGCGTAGGTATCAACGAAACCGTTTGGGCAGCAATCTTCCTTATGATGTTCCACTGCGTATCTAAGTCCCTTCTCTTCCAGACTGTTGGCTCTGTTGAACACACCTCCGGAAGCCGTAACATCGAGGATATGCACGGTCTTATAAAGAGATACCCCGCCCTTGCTACCGCTATGATGATTGGTATTGCAGGAATGTATCTTGCCCCCTTCGGAATGCTTATTTCTAAGTGGAGCGCACTTCAGGCCTTCGTTGACGCAGGTAACATTATTCTTGTTCTGCTTCTCGCCTTCGGTTCTGCTACCACCCTGTTCTACTGGACCAAGTGGATCAGTAAGCTTATGGCTTACGCCCGTCCCACAGTCCGCAGAAAGGACACCACCAGCGCCGACCAATGGGTATCCATCGCAGGTCATACCGTAATAATGGTTGCCCTCTGTCTTGTATTCCCCTTCCTTTCGGGAAGCCTTGTAAATCCCATTGTAAATGCTCTTTACGGAACAACAGATTTCAAACCCGTTCTTTCGGACGAAAACCTCTTTATTCTTATTCTTATGATAATCGTTCTTGCTCTCGTTATTGTGGCAGGCTTTATCTTCACCCGTCTTGTTAAGGCTAAAAAGACCTCTATCTATATGTCGGGTATCGACACCGAGGATGAGCGTCACTACGTTGGTTCTCTTGGTGAGGAAATCACCATGTACCACGCTAACTGGTACCTCTCCGATGCTATCGGCACCGACCGCCTTATGAATATTTGTACCGCTGTTGCGGCCGCCGGTCTTATTATCGGCATGGTTCTCACAATAGGAGGTGTTCTGTAATGACCGTTTTATTCAGACTTTTAAGCGCAGTTCTTTATATCCTTTTCGGCGGACTTATTGCAGGACTTCTCGCCGGTATCGACCGCAAGCTCTCCGCCCGTATGCAGGGCAGACGCGGTCCCAGCGTTTTCCAGCCCTTCTACGACGTTGGAAAGCTTTTCTCCAAGGAAACCCTTATTCTCAACCACGGCCAGTACGTAATCGCATTCAGTTTCCTTATGCTCATCATCTTCACCGGCGTTCTTTTCTTCGCAGGTGTTGACCTTCTTCTTGTATTTCTGGCTCTTTCTACCGCTGCAATGTTCCTTGTTTTTGCCGCTACATCTTCCAACTCGGCAATGTCTACAATGGGCGCTCAGCGTGAAATGATGCAGATGCTTGCCTACGAGCCTATGGTTCTTATTACCGCCGTTGGCTTCTATATGGCTACCGGAATTATGAACGAGGACGGCAAGGGTTACTTCAAGGTTATCGACATTATTATGGAAAGCGACCTGCCCACCATAATCTACCTCCCCGGTATTTTCCTTGGTTTCCTTTTCATCCTTACCATCAAGTTCAGAAAGTCCCCCTTCGATATTTCTACCTCTCACCATGCACATCAGGAGCTGGTTAAGGGTGTTACCACCGACCTTTCGGGTAGAAATCTTGGTATGATTGAGGTTGCTCACTGGTATGAAAACACCTTCCTTTTAGGTGTTGTTGCTCTCTTCTTCCTGTGCAACAAATGGTGGAGCATTCCTGTGGCTATCGGCGCCGCAATCCTTGTTTACTTCTTCGAAACCCTCATTGATAACATAAGCGCCCGTGTTAAGTGGGAGCTTATGGTAAAGCTTGCATGGGGTGTTACCATAGTTTGCGGCGGCATTAACCTGCTCGTTCTGCAGTACATCTTTTAAAGGAGGGTATTATAAGTGGCTAAAATTACTAAATCTCCCTGGCTTCTCCATTATGACGGTTCTAGCTGTAACGGCTGCGACATCGAGGTACTCGCTTGTCTTACCCCCGTTTATGATGTAGAGCGTTTCGGTATTATCAACACCGGAAACCCCAAACACGCCGACATTTTCCTTGTTACCGGCGGTATTAACGAAAAGAACAAGGCTGTTGTTCAGCAGCTTTACAGTCAGATGCCCGAACCTAAGGTTGTAGTTGCAGTAGGAATCTGCGCCTGCAACGGCGGTGTTTTCAAAGACGCATACAACATCATCGGTGGCGTTGATAAGGCTATTCCCGTTGACGTATACGTACCCGGCTGTGCAGCCCGTCCCGAAGCTATTATCGACGGTGTTGTTAAGGCCCTGGGTGTTCTTGACGAAAAACAGAAGGCCTTTAAAGCGGCCAAGAAAAAGAAAGGGGAAGAAAAATAATGAGAGAAAATTACGAGCTTAAAATTCTTTCTCCCGACCAGATAACCGTTAAAGCACACTCCCTTAAAAACAAGGGCGCACGTCTTTGCCAAATCTGCTCGGTAAGAACCAAGGACGGCTTTGACCTGCTTTATTCTTACGTTATCGGCTATACCTTTAAAAACTACAAGGTATCGATATCCGAAGATGCGGTTGTTGAAAGCATCACCGCTATATTCCCCAACGCTTTCCTCTATGAAAACGAGATGAGCGAGCTTTTCGGAATTAACATCAAATACATTGCTCTCGACTATAAAAACAAGCTTTATGATATAGCTGTCGAGACACCGTTTAAATAAGGAGGGCGTAAAAAATGAGTAAAAGAAGTATTGTGCCTTTTGGCCCTCAGCATCCCGTTCTTCCCGAGCCTATTCACCTTGACCTTGTTCTTGAGGACGAGAAGGTTGTAGAGGCTATCCCCTCTATCGGCTTTGTCCACAGAGGTCTTGAGAAGCTTGTTGAGAAAAGAAACTTTCACGACTATCTTTACGTTATCGAGCGTATCTGCGGTATTTGTTCCTTTATGCACGGAATGGGTTATGCCGAGGGTATCGAGCGCATTATGGACGTAGAGATTCCCGACAGAGCAAAATATCTGCGTACCATCTGGTGCGAAATGTCCAGACTGCACAGCCATCTTCTCTGGCTGGGACTTCTTGCCGACGCTTTCGGCTTTGAAAGTCTGTTTATGCACTGCTGGAGAATGAGAGAAACCATCCTTGATATGTTCGAGGCCTCCACCGGCGGACGTGTTATCTTCTCTGTAAACAAAATTGGTGGCGTTCTTAAGGATATGGACTCCTCTATGCTTCGCTCCTTTGTTGATATGTTCGACAAAATGGAGGAAGAGGTGCGCCAGCTTACCAACGTATTTATGAAGGACTATACCGTTGCATCCCGTCTTAAGGGTGTTGGTATCCTCACTAAGGAGGACGCTATTTTAAACGGCGCAGTTGGTCCTATGATGAGAGCCGCAGGCATCGAGCAGGATACCAGAAAGCTCGGCTATGCCGCTTACGGCAACCTTGATTTCGATATTATCACCGGCAAGGACTGTGACAGCTATGCCCGCTGCGAGGTTCGTGTTGAGGAGATATTCCAGTCCTTTAGCATCATTCGTCAGGCTGTAGATAAGATTCCCGAAGGACCTATCTCGGTTGACGTTAAGGGCAATCCCAACGGCGAAGCTTTTGTTCGTCTTGAACAGCCCAGAGGAGAAGCTATCTTCTATTTCCGCGGCGACGGTACTCCCTATCTTAACCGTGCCCGTGTTCGTACCCCAACCTTCGCAAACATCCCCTCTCTTGTTAAGATTCTTGAGGGTTGCGATTACGCAGACGTTCCGATTCTGGTTCTTACCATCGACCCCTGCGTAAGCTGTACCGAAAGATAAGGGGGAAACGAATATGAATAAATACGGTTCTTTTACCGGTGGTGTGCTTAAGGCTCTTTTCAAAAAGCCTGCCACATCCGGTTACCCCTTTAACAAAAGAGAATATCCCGAGCGTACCAGAGGAAGCATTGTTATCGACATCGACGGTTGTATTTTCTGCGGCCTTTGCGAAAAGAAATGTCCCTCCTCTGCAATTAAGGTAGACAGAAACGCAGGAACCTGGTCTATCGACCGTATGGGCTGCGTACAGTGCGAAAACTGCGTTGTCGGCTGCCCCAAAAAGGTTCTTTCTACCGATGTAAATTACACCCAGCCCAATACCGATTACACTGTTGACACCTTTAAGAAGGCCGGTGCCGAGGTATCGGAGGAAAGCGGCGGCGCAGCTATGCCCAAGGCAGACCTTGACAAATGCGTATATTGCGGTCTTTGCTCCAAAAACTGTCCTCAGGGCGCTCTTACGGTTGACCGCGCTTCTAAATCCTGGAAGCTGGACGAGACCCTTTGCGTAAGCTGTGGACTCTGCGCTGAAAAATGCCCCAAGAAGTGCATTGAAATGGGCGCCGACGAAACCAAAAACGAGGTTGTACTTCCCCAGTACGATGTTAACGACCTTCCCAAGGCTGACCTTAACACCTGCGTATACTGCGGAATTTGCGCTTCGGCCTGTCCCCAGGATGCCATCACCCTCGATAAGGATTCGGGTGTTTGGGTAGTGGATGAAAGCAAGTGTATTCACTGCGGTATTTGCTACTACAAGTGCCCCAAGAAGTGTGTTAAGATGGTAGATGCCGAAACCGCTCTGGCCCAGCCCGAGGTTAAGGCAAAGGCAGAGGAATCTGCAAATCTTCCCAAGGCTGACCTTGACAAATGTGTTTACTGTACTCTCTGCGCTAAGAACTGTCCTCAGGGCGCTCTTACCGTTGACCGTGCTAACAAGGTTTGGAAGCTTGACGCTGAAAGCTGTGTAAGCTGTGGCCTTTGTGCAGACAAATGTCCCAAAAAGTGCATTGAAATGTCGGCCGGCTCTGCCGCAGAGGCTAACGAGCCCGAATTTAAGCGCGGATACGAGGTTGACGCTACTCCCGAGGCAAATCTTGACCTTTGCGTATTCTGCGGAATCTGTGCCAAGGCTTGTCCCCAGGATGCAGTTACCGTTGACCGCGAAAACAAGACCTGGGTCATTGACGAGGAAAAATGCATCCATTGCGCCATCTGCGCATACAAATGCCCCAAGAAATGCATTGATATGAAGTAATTTAGCAAAAGGAGATACCTATGCACGAGCATCACGAAGCCGTTCATATTATCGAACACGCCCAGATGGCCCTTGAAGAAAGAGGCCACACAAAGGTTAAACAGATTAACCTGGTTATCGGCGAATCCAGCGGATTTTCTCCCGAGGCGGTTATTATGAATATAGAAATAAACGCTGTCGGAACCTGCTGCGAGGACGTTCCCGTAACCGTAAGAAAGGTTAAATCTATGCTTAAGTGTCCAAACTGCGGCGAACTCTTTATGAAAAAGCCCTTCCATTTTGAGTGTCCCCATTGCGGCACTCCCGGTGTTCCCAGCGAAATCGGAAAGGAAATGGCTATAGACAGCATCGAAACCGAATGACAAAAAGAATATTTTTAACCGGTATCGTGCAGGGAGTGGGTTTCCGTCCCTGCTGCAAGAAGGTTGCCGACCAAATGCAGCTTTCAGGCACCGCGAAAAACCTTGGCGCTAACGCCGAAATTGTCATACGAGCAGACGACCGGGTGACGGAGGATTTCCTCCGTCGCCTTGTTTCTTTATTGCCTGATGAGGCAAGGCTCGACCAAATTTCAATATCCGAATGTGGAGAATTTGAGGGTGACGGTTTTACCATTCTCGAAAGCCAACCCGACCCAAATCATCTTCCCGAAATTATACCCGACGTTGCAACCTGTAACGCTTGTGTTTCTGAACTTAAAAATCCATCTGACCGCAGATACCGTCACCCATTTATAAGCTGTTCGGCCTGCGGACCCAGATATTCTATTATAAAAGCCCTGCCCTACGACAGGCATAACACCCTAATGGAAAAGTTCCCGATGTGCCCTACCTGTAAAAGGGAGTACATCGACCCCGCTGACCGCAGACTCCACGCCCAGACAGTGGCCTGTAAAGACTGCGGGCCCGAACTTTTCTGGTACCCCGAAAGTAGAGACTTCGACCCGATTCTCTCGGCAGTTGCCACTATCAAAAACGGAGGGGTTATTGCTACCCGAGATATAGGTGGCTATCATTTTGTATGCGACCCCAACTCCCCTTCTGCCGTAAAAAAACTGCGAGAGCTTAAACTCAGAGAAAAAAAGCCTTTTGCGGTGATGTTCGAAAGCGTGGAGGCTATCAGGGAATACGCTGAGGTCGAAGATGAAGAAGAAAGACTCCTTTGCTCCTCGGCAAGACCTATTGTACTGCTGGAAAAGAAAAAGGATTTTTGCCCCGAGGTTTGCTCGGACAGTCCGTATATTGGTGCGATGCTTCCCTCTAACCCTGTACAGATTATGCTGAGCGAGGCTGTGGGTTCCCTTATTATGACCAGCGGAAATATTTCGGGCGAGCCCATTATCACCGAAAATAAGATTACGCTGGATATATGCGAAAAATCTCCCTATTTAGACGGCGTTCTCTACCATAACCGCGACATAATAACCTCTCTGGATGATTCTATATTCTACGTTATAGACGACACTCCCCACATCATGCGAAGGGGTCGCGGAATAGCTCCGCTGAGCATTTCGGCAAATTGCGGCGATAAAACCGTGTTTGCGGCGGGCAGCGACCTTAAATCCTGCTTTGGATTTTATAAAAACGGTAAAGCCGTACTTTCACAACACTTCGGCGACCTCGAGGACAGCGGATGTGCCGAGGTTTTCGAGCAGTCGGCTGCACACATTTCCAAAATTTTCGGTTTTACCCCCGACACGATTGCCTGCGATATGCACCCTGCCTATTTCAGTTCTAAAATGGCTAAAAAGCTCTATGAAACCGAGACCGTAACCATTCAGCACCACCACGCACATATTGCGTCGGTTATGGCTGAGCACGGGCTCAGCAAGGTATTAGGCTTTGCTCTGGACGGAACGGGCTACGGCCCCGACGGAACCATCTGGGGTGGTGAAGCCCTGCTTTGCCAGGGCACAGAATTTACCCGCCTTGCCCATCTGGAAACTATTCCTGTAAGCGGCGGCGACGAGGTTTCGAAAAACGCGGCACAGGCCCTGGCCTGTTTCCTGATTGCGGCAGGCTTAAAGCCCCCTGCCGACATTTTCCCACCCGATAAGGCAGCTGTTCTGGCAGCGGCGATTAAAATGGGTATCTCAAAAAGCTACACCTCAAGCTGTGGACGTCTTTTTGACGCAGTTTGCGCTCTGCTTGGCTTCGGAAGCTATAACGAGTACGAGGGACAATGTGCTATGGCCCTTGAAAACGCGGCAAATACTGCCATTAAAAGACATACTGTTGCATATCCGCTGGAATTGCGTTATAATAACGGTGTGCTTGAAACCTCTCGGTTTGTTGCTGATATTATGCAGGCAAAGGAGAGGGGTGTTGGCGTTTATTCGCTGGCATTAGGCTTTCATTATGCCCTTGGTGAAGGGCTTTTCAAAATAGCAAAACAGTCTGGAATGGAAAATATTGCTCTTTCGGGAGGCACCTTCAACAACAGAATTTTAACACTCTACCTTATAAGACGCTTTGAAGGGTCGGGATTTAAGGTATATTTAAACCAAAAGGTTCCTTGCGGCGACGGCGGTATTGCGCTGGGTCAGCTTTATATAGCAGGAAGAAAGGAATAAACTATGTGCGTTGCTATGCCCGGAAAAATTGAAAAGATTGAGGACAGTATTGCTACGGTGAATTTTTCGGGTAATATTGTGCGTGCCCACACGGGTGTTGTTGACGTTTCGGTGGGTGATTTTGTACTTGTCCACGCAGGACTTATTATACAAAAGTTAGACACAGAAGAAGCCGAAAATATGCAGCAGCTCTTTGATATGATAAGGGAAATTGAAAACAATGGATAAGTTTACCGAAATTGCAGAATTTCTTAAAAATTACGACGGCGAGCCTGTAACCCTTATGGAGGTTTGCGGAACCCACACGGGTGCTATTGTTGAAAATGGCATAGAAGATATGCTTTCGGACAAAATCAGGCTTATAACCGGCCCCGGTTGCCCCGTTTGCGTGACCGTTGCCTCTTATATCGACCGTCTTTGCCAGCTTTCAAAACAACCTGACACCTGTGTTTGCAGTTTTGGAGATATGATAAGGGTCCCTTCGCGAAAGGGCAGTCTCCGCGATGCACAGGCCGATGGTGGTAGGGTTATGATGGTCTATTCCCCTCTTGACCTTCTAAAGGTTGCTAAGGACGAACCACAGACCACCTTTATTTTTGCGGCGGTAGGCTTTGAAACCACTACACCGCTTTATGCTGTGCTTCTTGAAGAAGCAATCAAACAGGATATAAGCAACATCAAGCTGCTTTGCGCCCTTAAAACTATGCCTGCAGTAATCGACCGCGTACTTTCGGCATCTGGCGAGATAACCGGTATGATTGCCCCCGGACACGTTAGTGTTATTACGGGAAGCGACATTTTTAAAGCCCCTGCCGAAAAGTTCGGTATACCTTTTGTGGTGGCAGGTTTTGAAGGCAGACAGCTACTTGCGGCAATATGGGCGCTTACAAAACTAAAGGGACAGGGAGTAGTTAAAAATCTATACCCCGAAGTTGTAAG
>JAXJWR010000008.1:0-1429 GCA_036307905.1 Acutalibacteraceae bacterium | reverse complement strand
GTAGGAAATAAAAATGCCGACGGAGAAACCGTCTACGACGAGCTTGCCCCCGGCTGGACCGACCAGAACTACCGTTCCTGCTACTATACCTACGATATAACCGATTATCTTTTCTCGGGTACCAATACCCTGGCCGTAGGAGTAAATCACGGCTGGAAATCGGTGTCGAGTGAGCGTTCCAACGACCCTTCCACACCCTTTAAGCTCCTTGCGCAAATGGTCATCACCTATACCGACGGCACCTCCGATACGGTCGTAACCGACGGTAGCTGGTCCACCGCTCACGTAGGCCCCGTAATGCTGGGTGAGCTTTATCAGGGCGAATACTACGATGCCACCGCCGACTTCTCTTTCCGTGAAAACGGCTTTGTCGACAGCACCTGGCAAAAGGCTAAAACGGTAACCTTTAATACTAAACTCGCCGCCCGTGACGGCGGAGCCATCTACGTCCGTAAGGATTTAGAGCGTGCGCCTCAGACCGTTACGGTATACGACGGTGCAACCGATAGTTCAGACACTCAGTACGGTAAGATAAATGTCACCGCAACCTATGGCGACGAAGGCTTTACCCTGAAGGCAGGTCAGACCGCAGTTGTCGACTTCGGTCAGAACTTCGCAGGATGGGAAAATATCACCCTTTCGGGCGAAAAGGGAACCATTTTACGCATCCGCCATGCCGAAATGCTCAACGACAAGATGGGCCTTATAAGCCGCGGTAACGACGGTCCCGAGGGAAGCGTCTACACCGCCAGTCTCAGAAGCGCCCCTGCCTCCACTCACTATGTTTTAAGCGGTGAGGGAGAAGAGAACTACCGCCCCACCACTACCTATTACGGCTTCAGATATATCGAGCTTACTGCAACTAAAGATATCACCGTTTTAGTTCTTCGCGGAGAGGTCGCAACCTCTGTAACCGAAGATATGGGAAGCTTCAAGACCTCCGATGAAGATATCAACCGACTCTATCAGAACGTGATATGGGGTCAGTACAGTAACTATTTCGGTCAGGCTACCGATTGCCCCCAGCGCGACGAACGTCTGGGCTACAGCGGTGATGCACAGGTCTTTGTAGGAACCGCCGTTTATAATTCTCAGGTAAAGGCCTTCCTACGCAACTTTATGCAGACCTTGGTAGAAGGTCAGGCCGACGACGGCGCATACGGCAGCACCCTGCCTCTTAAAATTTCAAGCGGTAATACCTGGGCAGGCGTTGCAGGCTGGGCAGATGCAGGCATAATCGTACCATACACCTATTATAAGCAGTACGGAGATCCTTCTATTCTTGCCGAATACTACGACTCTATGGCCAAATATATGGATTATCTGAATTCTATGGATAAGCGTATCGGACTCAGATTCGGCGACTGGCTCTCATACGCAGCCAACGATGCTCAGATGTATGAGTATATAAGCTACGTCTATACCATTT
>JAXJWR010000007.1:0-1010 GCA_036307905.1 Acutalibacteraceae bacterium | reverse complement strand
CATATTGAAGAGGACTCCCGTTACCTCGGCCAGGAGACCGTCGCGGTCGACAGCGGAAATCTGAATGGCTGAGGTAAAGTTGGTCTGTCCCGAATCGGCCCAGTATGCCTTTATCCAGCGATTAGGCTCGTCGGCATTAGTGATATTAACAGGCACGTTTACACAGTCGCGCTTGTGAACCGATACACCGTGACCACGGGTAATAAATCCGATAATATCGTCGCCGGGGAGGGGTGCACAGCATTTTGAAAGCTTTACAAGGCAGTTGTCGATTCCCTCGATAACAACTCCTTCGGGAGTTTTGACAACGTGCTTTTGAATATATTCCTCGATGGAGGGCTTTTCGGCCGATTTAACAAGCCTTGTGTAGTCCTCTTTAAGACGGGGCACCAGTTTTTCCAGAGAAATACCGCCGTATCCGATTGCGGCATAAAGTTCATCCAGATTGGCACATTTCTGCTTTTTGGCCGCCTCCTCCAAAAACTCTTTCATTTCCTTTTCGGGAAGAACTATGGAGTTGCGGCGAAGCTCTGTTTCAAGAATATTTCGACCCGTTTCGATGTTTTCGTCGCGACGTTCTTTCTTAAACCAGGAGCGTATTTTTGCCTTCGCCGAGGAGGTTACGGCAATATTCAGCCAATCGCGGGAGGGCCCGTGGTTGGCCGCATTTGTGGTGAGTATTTCGATAACCTCACCTGTTTTAACCACGTGGTTTATCTGCACCATTTTTCCGTCTACCTTGGCGCCTATCATCCTTATACCTACGGCAGAGTGTATGGCGAAGGCAAAGTCGATAACGGTGGCGCCTGCGGGAAGATTTATAACGTCGCCCTTAGGTGTAACGGCAAAGGTATCCTCCTGAGAAAGGTCGATCTTTATGGAACGGATAAGGTCTGAGGCATCGTCACTATCGGTTTCCAGCATCTGGCGGATCCACGCAAGGCGGTCTTCCATTCGCTTGTTATCCTTGGTGATGCCCTCTTTATATTTCCAATGCGCCGCAATTCCGT
>JAXJWR010000006.1:0-1194 GCA_036307905.1 Acutalibacteraceae bacterium | reverse complement strand
GTGCAGGGGTGAGAACCCGTAGGGTTCGGCGACGCAGCCGCAAAACCGCGATAGATTTTGCGGTCTGACAAACCAACCATCCTGCAGGATGGTTGGTTTTTTGTTTTGCTTATTTTCCCACTACCTGCCTGAAAGCTTCATAGGCGCCTGTGGAGGCAAGGCCCGAGGCCAGACCTCCCAAAATGATTTCGGGCGAAATTCCAAAACTTATCCAGACGTTCAGCCCCAGACCGAGAGCCCCCATAATAAGGGGAATATAGCGGTTTATTTTATCGGTAGGGATAAGGTGCTTTATAATATATCCCACGCAAAGGCATATGCCCACGATTACAGGCACCGAAAAATCCTTTAAAAAATCCATAATTTTTAGTTCTCCTCTACTATTATTGCCTCGAATCCCTTGGCTTTAAGACGGGAAACCAGGCCTTCGGCGTTGGCGCGGTCTTTAAAGGCTCCCGCCTGTACACGGTAAAGCTTACCCTCGTTTTTTGTGGGCTTTGGGGTGAGCTTTCCTTTTTTTACAAGAACCTCTACAATAGCGGCAGCACAGGCATCGGCATATTTTTCGGTAAGAATTACGGGGGTGTCGGTTTTGCTGTCCATAAAGCCCAGCTCCAAAAGCACAGCAGGCATAGCCGTTTCGCGACACTCCTGAAGATTGGCCGAGGCCAGAGGCTCTGCGCGGTTGCCCTTAAGTCCCGTATGCTTTATAAGGGAATCATAAAGTTCCTTTTGCCAAACCTTGCTCTCCTCCCCTGCCTTATTATAGACGTATGCCACGATTCCGCCACCACTGCCACCGCCGATTCCTGCGTTATGGTGAACCGATATATAAATATCAGCACCAAACTTGTTGGCCGCGGCTATGCGCTGGGTGTTGGAAATAGCTTTTTCGCCCAAGGTGTCGTCGGTACGAAGAAGGGTGTAGCCATCATACGACTTGAGCTTTTCCTCGACCTTGTCGCAGATGCGGTCGTTTAGAACCCACTCTCTTGTTTCGAATGGGTCGATGGATTTAAGACAGCGTTTACCGGGAGTATACTTATAATGCCCCGCCGTAAGCGCGATTTTAAACATAAAAACTCCTCCTAATCTTTTGGTATGTGGTAGGATTCCAGCTTTTCTATTCTTTTGTTGTGCCGCTTTACTTCGCCGCGCACTTCGGCGAGCTGGGTGACTACCTCAATATACTGG
>JAXJWR010000005.1:0-1357 GCA_036307905.1 Acutalibacteraceae bacterium | reverse complement strand
TTAGCAAGCTGTAAATATGTAACCGCGTCGGTGTCGGTATTCATAGAGAAGTACATATCGTAACTGGTAAAGGCACTTCCCAGTCCGTGGTCGTGATAGAGCATAGAGGTTACTCCGTCGAAACGGAAACCGTCGAAATGAAAGACCTCCATCCAATACTTAAGGTTGGAAAGCAGAAAATGCAGTACTTCGTTTTTGCCGTAGTTGAACAGTTTTGTGCCCCAGGCGCTGTGATCGCCCTTGCCACCCTCGTGGAAGAACTGGTAGACTGTACCGTCGAACTCGTTAAGGCCTTCGTTGGTATTTTTTACCGCGTGGGAATGTACCACGTCCAGCAAAACCGCAATTCCCATTTCGTGGGCGGTGTTTATCAGCTCTTTAAGTTCCCTGCTGCTGCCGTACCGAGAGGAGGCAGCAAAGAAGTTGGATACCTGATAACCGAAGGATCCGTAATAAGGATGCTCCATTATAGCCATTATTTGTATGGTGTTATAACCCAGTTCTTTAATTCTGGGCAGGATGTTGTCTTTAAATTCGCCATAGGTTCCGATAGCACCCTTTTCCTGGGCCATACCTATATGACATTCGTAAATGAAGGGAGTTTTTTCGGGAGCAAAGCCTTTATCTGTCCAAGGGAATTCCTCGAAGGTGTCCTCGATTTCGGCACACCACAGATAGGTTTCGGGGTCCTGCACAACACGGGTAGCATAAAGAGGAATTCGGCGCAGGGTAAGACCTTGGTGTATAACTATTGCCTGTACCTTTTGTCCTGCTTGAAGCGTATTTTTGCCCTTAAGCTCAACCTCAAAAATGCCGTTTTCCAGCTTGGTCATGGGGCAAGCGAAGGTGTCCCAGCCGTTAAAGTCGCCGGTGAGATACATTTGGTCGGCGGCGGGGGCCCACTCTCGGTATACCCAGCCGGTGCGAGTGCGATGGAAACCGAAGAATTTATGACCCTCGGCAAAGACTTTAAGCCTTCTGCGGTCGCCTAACAGTTCCTTTCGTTTGCCGAGATAAAGCTCTCTTCTTAAAAGAAGATCCTTTTCAAAGGGCTGTAAATAGGGGTCGATTTCTAGAATTTTCAGTTTTTTGTTTGCGCTCATTTTAATCCCTCACTTTGTTTTATTATAACATAGGTTGGGAATAAATAGCAATATTATTTATAAGGACAAAAAACCAACCTACGAGTGTGCGCCATAGTGAGAAATTGCCCGAAAACGGCGCTTTTTCCGTAATAGTGCGTTAAAAAGCCACGGTACGCGTCAGCGTTACCGTGGCTTTTTGCCTTTTCTTCCAAAAAAATCATCCATTTTCGGGTGCATAGCAGTTTTGTAGGTGTAAATTTGTTTCCAAAGCG
>JAXJWR010000004.1:0-3531 GCA_036307905.1 Acutalibacteraceae bacterium | reverse complement strand
TAAATTTACTGTTAAAAAAACCACCGAACGAATAGGGGAGCTGGCAAGTCAAACCAAGAACGGCTCGGCAGTTGGCGGAAATCTTGGTATAGGCCATACCAGATGGGCCACCCACGGCGGAGCCACGCCCGAAAACGCACACCCCCATTTAAGCAGCGACGGCAGATTTGCTGTGGTGCATAACGGAATTATAGAAAACTACTTTGAACTGGCAAGCGAGCTTGCAGAGGACGGGGTGACCCTTAAAAGCGAAACCGACAGCGAGGTTATTCCAAATCTTATAGCAAAATACTATAAAGGAGACCTTCTTTCGGCCCTGATTACCGCCCTTAAAAGACTTCAAGGCTCCTTTGCACTGGGAATTATATGTACCGATTATCCCGATACTCTCATTGGTGTAAGGCAGTTCAGCCCCCTTTTGGTGGGCTTGAGTCGGGAAAAGAAGCTTATCGCCTCCGATATAAATGCACTAACCCCCTATACCGAAAAAACGGTGACCCTCGAGGACGGAGAAATTGCATTTTTAACCCCAAATATGGCAAGCTTTTATGATTTTAGCGGCAATCCCGTAAAAAAGAAGCCCCAACGGGCTAATAAGGGGGAGTCGGGGGCTGATAAGGGGGAGTTCGAGCATTTTATGCTCAAAGAGATTATGGAACAGCCCCGTGCCGTTAAAGAAACGGTAATACACCGCATCAAGGAGGGCAAGGTCTGTTTTGACGGGCTGAAGCTGGATAAAAATAAACTCAAAAGCATAAACCGAATAAATATAATAGCCTGTGGCTCGGCCTATCACGCAGGGGTGGTGGCAAAATACTTTTTTGAAAGTCTTCTTGGCATCCCTACCGAAGCGGAGGTGGCCAGCGAATTCCGTTACCGCCATAAAACCATAGACGAAAGAACCCTGACCTTGGTTATAAGCCAGTCGGGCGAAACGGCCGATACGCTGGCAGGTCTTTTCGAGGCTAAAGAAAGGGGCTCGTATACTCTGGCGGTGGTGAACGTGGTATCCAGCAGTATTGCACGAGCGGCCCACGACGTACTGTATACACACGCAGGTCCTGAAATTGCCGTTGCCACCACAAAGGGCTACACCACCCAGCTTGCCCTGCTGTATCTTTTCGGCGTGTGGGTGGCTCAGCAGCTGAAAACTGCTCCCGAAGCAGAGCTTACAGAAATACTAAACGGCCTGCTTTCTGCCGAAGGTGTGCTGGAGGAATGTCTTAAGGTAAAAGAAAAAATTGCAGATATGGCCAAAAGAAGCTGCTATATAAATTCAATATTCTTCATCGGCCGTAATCTGGATTATGCCGTATCTATGGAGGCCTCCTTAAAACTGAAGGAAATCTCCTACATCCACAGCGAAGCCTACCCCGCAGGGGAGCTGAAGCACGGCACCATATCTTTGATAGAGCACGGCACCACCGTTATGGCCCTTTCCTGTTTTGGGGAGCTGGGAGCAAAAATGGTCAGCAATATTCGGGAAGTAAAGGCTAGGGGAGCCTTCGTGGTGGTGTGTGCAGCCAAAGACGATGCCCGCTTTTCCGACGTGGCGGATGAGCTTATCCTTATTCCCCAAATCCACCCCCTGCTTGCCCCCATAGCCGAAATAATACCCTTTCAGCTTTATGCCTACTATGTGGCGGTCTATAAGGACTGCGACGTGGATAAACCCCGAAATCTGGCAAAATCGGTTACGGTAGAATAGTTTTTGTAATAAAACAAAAAATCCTCCATGGCACTTTAGTGCCATGGAGGATTTTTAGGTTTAACAAATTTCCAAAGACAGCTCTTCCCAAAGCTCCATAGCGGCCGAAAGCTTGTCTTTAACCTCCTCCAGCTCGTTTGAGAGCTTCATCATAAGCTCGTAGTCCGAAGCGGTTTCGGGGTCGCACAGCAGTCCTTCAATTTCGCCTTGCCTTTCTTCCAGCGCCTCGATTTCCTTTTCGGTGTTTTCAAGCTGGGTTTTAAGCTTTCTTTGTCTTGCCGCCTCGGCCTTTTGCTGTTTGTAGGCGGCCCCACCCGTGCCAATGGTCTTTTTCGGGGTGTTCTCCGCCTCCTCGCGGCTTTGTTTAAGGGCGAGGTAGTCGTCGTAATTGCCATTCAGTTCGAAAAGATTTTGATTTTCAAAATAAAAAATTCTTCTGGCGATTTTATTTATAAACCAGCGGTCGTGGGATACCGCAAGAATAGTTCCCTCAAACTCCTCAAGGGCGTTTTCCAAAATCTCTCGTGAGGCCAGGTCAAGGTGGTTGGTAGGCTCGTCAAGAATCAGGAAGTTGTCTTTCCTCAGCATCAAAGAGCAAAGGGCTACTCTGGCCTTTTCTCCGCCCGAAAGGGAGGAAATTTCCTTAAAAACATCATCTCCCTTAAAAAGGAAAAGAGCAAGGGCACAGCGCAGCTCGGTATCACCCTTAGAAGGGAAATCCTCCCTGAGCTGACCGAAGATTGTGTTGCTGTCCTTAAGGGTTCTGCCGTGCTGGTCGAAGTATCCGACCTTAACACCAATACCCCTCTGGCCGAAGCCGTCGGTAATCGCTTTAATAAGGGTGGTTTTTCCGCATCCGTTTTTACCCAGCATTATTATGCGGTCACCCCTTCTCACGTCGAAGGAAACGTCGCGGTAAAGAATTTTGTTGTCGAACTGACAAGCTGCATTTTTAACCGAAAGTACGTTTTCGCTGCAAATATTCCCCGCCGTAAAACGAAGGGTCATATTTTCGGCCTCGCTTTCGGGGATTTGCAGGTCGCGGAGCATTCTGTCAATCTGCTTTTGCTTCGATTCGGCGGTTTTAATGTTTTTCTCGCGGTTCCAGCGTCTTTGCTGTTCTATAATGCCCTCAATTCGGCGGACCTCACGCATGGTGTTTGCATACTCCCGCTCCACCGTTTCCTCGCGGTGTTGTCTAAGCTCCAGATATTTGGTGTAATTTCCCGGGTAGGTGTACAGCTTTTTATGCTCGATTGACAGGATTTTATCGCATACCCTGTCAAGAAAATATCGGTCGTGAGAGATTATCATTACGGCGCTTCGGCTTTGTTTTATAAAGCCGTCCAGCCACTGAATGGCATCAATATCAAGATGGTTTGTAGGCTCGTCCAACAGCATAATGTCGGGGGAAGAAAGCAGCAGCTTGCATATTTCTATCTTGCTTCGTTGCCCTCCCGAAAGCTTGTCTACCGTAAGTGTAAGCTCGGCTTCGGTAAAGCCCAGTCCCATAAGTGCGGCCCGTGTTTTCGAGCGGAAGGTAAGTCCACCGTCGGCCTGGAATTTTTCCTGCAGGGCATTGGCCTTTTCAATAAGCGCGTGGTCGGTGGAGGTTTCCAGAATACGGTGAAGCCGCGCAAGCTCCTCTTCGGCGGCAATAAGGCTGCCAAACACCGAAAGAGCCTCGTCATAACAACTTTTTCTGCTGTCGGCGCAGGCGTGCTGCTGTAAAACTCCTACCGAAATGCCGCTGCTTTTTACAATACCGCCGCTGTCCAAAAGCTCTTCTCCGGAAATTATGCGGAAAAGGGTGGTCTTTCCGC
>JAXJWR010000003.1:0-2197 GCA_036307905.1 Acutalibacteraceae bacterium | reverse complement strand
TATACAGTTTCCTCGAAAAGCTGATATTCGGGATACTGAAAAACAAGGCCAACCCTTGAACGAATTTTTCTTATGTTTTTGGGATCTTCCCAAATATCCACTCCGTCAATATAAACGTTACCCTCGGTAGGCTTCATAAGGCCGTTAAGGTGGTTTACGAGGGTAGACTTTCCCGAACCGGTATGACCGATAATTCCAAGTATTTTACCTCTTTCAAGCGAAAAGGATACGTTATTTATTGCCGTTTTACTACCCGGGGCACCCGAGCCATAAACGTGGGTTAAATTTTGAACGGTTAAAAATGCCAATGATTTTTCCTCCGAAAGGGTTTAGCTCCGCTTTGCTTTTTTAATAAGCTGTTCTATTGAATCAGCACATTCCTTGGTAGAAATTATATTCGTTTTCAGGGTATAGCCCTGCTTATTAAGACTAGATAAAAGGTCGGTTGTCTGCGGAACGTCAAGACCTGCGTTTCTGATTTTATCAACCTCAGAAAAAACAAGCTCAGGCTTTCCGTCAGAAACAATAGTGCCGTCGGTCATAACCAGGACACGATCTGCCTGAGCAGCCTCTTCCATAAAATGGGTGATAAGAATAACCGTAATTCCCTTTTCCCTGTTTAATTTCGTTATGGTTTCCATTACCTCTTGACGACCTCTGGGGTCGAGCATTGCGGTAGGTTCGTCTAAAACAATGCACTCAGGCTCCATCGCAATAATTCCTGCAATGGCAACACGCTGCTTTTGTCCACCCGAAAGCTTGTGGGTCGGACGCTCGCGATGTTCGTACATATCAACTGCTTTAAGCGCATTATCTACTCTGCGCCTTATTTCTTGCGGCTCGTACCCAAGATTTTCAGGTCCGAATGCCACGTCCTCTTCAACAACCGATGAAACAAGCTGATTATCGGGATTCTGGAAAACGAGTCCTACGGTGCTTTTAATTTTGAAGTCTTGTTCCGAATCAGAAGTAGACATCCCGTTTACATATACTTGGCCCGATACAGGCTTTATAAGACCATTAAGCAGTTTTGCCAAGGTGCTTTTTCCCGAGCCGTTATGGCCTAAAATAACGTTAAAGGTGCCACGTTCAAAGAAAAGTGAAAAATCACGAAGAACCCTGAAACTACTATCTTCTGTTTCATAGTCGAAGGTAACGCTGTTAAGTTCAATAATTTTATCCATTTATATCACTACCTGTCCAAACAGTAGTATTACCGCAAGGAAGAATAATATCTCTGTTTGTGACCTTAAGACCAATCTCTTCGGTAAATACATTCGAGCCTTTAAACCTTGGAAAGGTCATTTTAACCATATAATCCAAAATAGTAGGCGAAAGTCCGCCCGTATAAGAGTTAAGAAACATAAATAGCGGCCGGTCAGACAGAAGTTTAGCCGTTTCTGTAAGAAGCTCGCCTATTTGCTGTTCCAGTTTCCAAACTTCACCATCGGGGCCTCTGCCATAGGAAGGCGGGTCCATTATAATGGCGTCGTATTTATTACCACGTCTGATTTCGCGCTTAACAAATTTAACGCAATCATCAACAAGCCAACGAACCGGTCGATCAGCCAGGCCCGATGCCGCTGCATTCTCTTTTGCCCACTGAACCATGCCTTTAGAGGCATCGACGTGAGTAACCGATGCTCCCGCATTAAGGCAGGCAATGGTTGCTCCGCCTGTATACGCGAACATATTGAGTACCTTAACAGGCCTTCCTGCCGACCTTATAAGTTTGTCGGCAAGACTCCAGTTAACGGCCTGCTCGGGAAAGAGTCCGGTATGTTTAAAACCCATAGGTTTAAGTCGAAAGGTCAGGTCGTTGTATTTAATCGACCAAACGTCGGGAACCTTTTTAACAGTCTCCCAATAACCACCGCCGCTATTAGACCTATGATATATTGCGTGTGGATTAAACCAGCGCTTATCGGTTTTTTCACCGCTCCAAATTATCTGAGGATCAGGCCTTATTAAAATTATATCTCCCCAACGTTCAAGTCTTTCACCGTCTAGGGCATCAATAAGCTCGTAATCGTAAAAATTTTCGGTAAATCTCATTAGTTGTCCTTATTTAAAATATAGTTTTTTGAAGTCCCTCGTTAAAGGGTATGCCAAGGTGGTCGTAGGCAAGTTTTGTTACACAACGTCCCCTACCTGTTCTGGTCAAAAATCCGATTTGCATAAGATAAGGTTCATAAAC
>JAXJWR010000002.1:0-3296 GCA_036307905.1 Acutalibacteraceae bacterium | reverse complement strand
ATCGACATAAGCGCAATCCCCCCGACCACCACGACAGAGCAGATTATCGAGCGTGTTATCGACCTTGTAAAACAAAAGAAAATTACCGAAATCAACGATATTCGCGACGAAACCGACCTTAAGGGTCTTAAAATCACCATCGACCTAAAAAGGGGAATCGACCCTGACAAGCTTATGAAAAAGCTCTTCAAGGTCACCCCGTTGGAAGACTCATTCGGTTGTAACTTCAACATACTTATTGCCGATTGCCCCAAGGTTATGGGGGTTAAGGAAATAATACAAGAGTGGGTCGCCTTCAGAACCGAGTGTGTTAAAAACAGGGTGTTCTATAACCTTACAAAGGCTAAAGAAAAACTGCATCTGTTAAAGGGCCTTTCAAAAATCCTTCTCGATATTGATAAGGCTATCAAAATTGTACGTGAAACCGAGGAAGAAAAAGAGGTTGTGCCCAATCTTATGATCGGTTTCGGAATCGACGAGCTGCAGGCCGAATACGTGGCAGAAATCAAGCTTCGCCACTTAAACCGTCAGTACATTCTTAAAAGACTCGAGGATGTGGAAAACCTAGAAAAAGAGGTTCGCGATATGGAGGAACTCTTTAACTCCAAGCGTCGCATCCAAACGGTTATAATAAAGGAGCTTGAGGCCGTTGCTCAAAAGTACGGAATGGACAGAAAAACCGCTATTGTCGAGGCAGACTCTGTTTCCGACGATACCGACGAAGAGGTTCGCGACGAATCTCCCGTAACCCTGTTCTTTACCCGCGACGGATACTTCAAGAAGATTCCTACCCCTAACCTTCGCACCAGCGGTGAGCAGAAGCTTAAAGATGGCGACGAAATCACACAGATTGAAGAAAAAACCAACGCCTACGACCTGCTCTTCTTCTCAAATAAACATCAGGTGTACAAAGCCAAAACCACCGATTTCGGTGACGGTAAGGCAAGCGTCCTCGGTGATTATATCCCCTCGAAGCTCGACTTCGATGAGGCTGAAAATGCCATCTATATGGCGGCCACGTCGGGATATAACGGTTTTATGGTGTTCGTTTTCGATAACGGCAGGGTGGCAAGGGTTCCCATGTCCTCCTACGTTACAAAAACCAACCGCAAAAAGCTTATAAATGCCTACTGCAATAAGTTTAATCTCCATACCGTAATCTACTGCGAGGAGGAATGTGACCTTCTGCTCACCTCTACCAACGGCAGAATGCTTCTCATAAGCACCACCGCCCTTTCGGAAAAGGCGGCAAAGGACAACGGAGGAATTGCCGTTATGACTCAGAAGAGGGGACAGCGCATCTACTCTGCCCAAAAGTATGTAGAAGGCAGCCTCGATAAACCCCATCGTTACAGACCCCGAAACCTCCCTGCCGCAGGACAGGTTAAAAAGGACGAGGACGTAGAACAGATGACCTTTTAAAAAGGTGTAAAAAACCAAGCCGCCCGACCTTTTTTGGGGGTCGGACGGCTATCGACATAACGCAAACGCTTCTTTTGTCGACAAATTCAGTATATGCCTTTAATGGTTTATTATTACAGGAATTATTTGACAAAGCAAACTTTTTGATATATTATATATTTTAATATAAAATCGGAGGGATAATTTTGGCTGAAGAATTAGCAAAAATCTACGACCCCGGCGAGGTTGAGGACAGGATATACAAATTCTGGCTCGACGGAAACTATTTCCACGCCGAAGTCGACGCAAATAAAGAGCCTTATACCATAGTAATACCGCCACCGAACATTACCGGCCAGCTCCATATGGGACACGCCCTGGATGACACCCTGCAGGATATTCTTATCCGTTATAAAAGAATGCAGGGCTATTCTGCTCTCTGGCTTCCCGGAACCGACCATGCCTCAATAGCTACCGAAGCTAAAATCGTAGAGGCAATGAAGGCGGAAGGACTCACTAAGGAAGATCTTGGTCGCGAAAAGTTTCTCGAACGTGCCTGGGCCTGGAAGGAACAGTACGGCGGAAGAATTATAAGCCAGCTTAAAAAGCTTGGTGCTTCCTGCGACTGGGAAAGAGAACGCTTTACCCTTGACGAGGGCTGCTCCAATGCCGTTCGCGAGGTATTCGTAAGACTTTATCAGAAGGGCCTTATCTATCGTGGCGAGCGCATCATAAACTGGTGTCCCCACTGTCTTACCTCTATTTCGGATGCCGAGGTAGTATATAGCGAAAGCGACGGTAACTTCTGGCACCTTCGCTATCCCGTTAAGGACAGCGACGAGTATTTAAATCTCGCTACTACCCGTCCCGAAACGCTCCTTGGCGATACTGCTGTTGCAGTTCATCCCGACGACGAAAGATATAAGCACCTTATCGGTAAATCCGTAATTCTTCCCCTCGTAGGCCGCGAAATTCCCATCGTTGCCGATACCTACGTTGAAATGGACTTCGGAACAGGTGTTGTAAAAATCACCCCTGCTCACGACCCCAACGACTTTGAGGTAGGCCTCCGCCATCAGCTCCCCGTCATCAACGTTATGACCGATGATGCAAAGATAAACGAACTGGGCGGAAAATACTGCGGTATGGACAGATACGAGGCAAGAAAAGCCATCGTTGCCGACCTGGATGCTCAGGGATTCCTCGTTAAGGTTGAACCTCTTAAACATAACGTAGGTGCATGCTATCGTTGTAACAGCGTGGTAGAGCCTCGCATTTCCAAGCAGTGGTTCGTTAAAATGGAACCTCTTGCCAAGCCTGCTGTTGAAGCGGTTAGAAACGGAGATATTAAGTTTATTCCCTCACGTCTTGAAAAGATATATTTCAACTGGATGGAAAATATTAAAGACTGGTGTATTTCCCGTCAGCTTTGGTGGGGCCACAGAATTCCTGCATGGTACTGCTCCGAATGCGGCGAGGTAATCGTTTCCAGAACCAACCCCGATAAATGTCCCGTTTGCGGATGCGAACATCTGGCTCAGGACGAAGATACCCTCGATACCTGGTTCTCCTCTGCACTCTGGCCCTTCTCCACACTGGGATGGCCCGAGGAAAAGATAGACCTTAAGTATTTCTATCCCACCAACACCCTGGTAACAGGCTACGATATAATCTTCTTCTGGGTTGCTCGTATGATCTTCTCGGGTCTCGAGTATACCGACACCGTACCCTTTAATACGGTTCTCTTCCACGGAATAGTCCGCGATGCTAACGGACTTAAAATGTCCAAGTCACTTGGCAACGGAATCGACCCGTTGGTAGAAATCGAAAAGTACGGCGCCGATGCACTTCGCTTCACCCTGGCAACCGGAAACACTCCCGGAAACGATATGCGT
>JAXJWR010000001.1:0-3761 GCA_036307905.1 Acutalibacteraceae bacterium | reverse complement strand
GCTCCCAAAAAGGACGCACCCGACCTTCCCCTCTACGGAAGAATTAACTAATAGCAAACACCTGTGAAGATAAAACTTCACAGGTGTTTTTTTATTCTCCGATATACCGCCTTTTGCGATAGACCGACGGGGCAAGATAATAAGATTTTTTAAAAAGCCTTGAAAAATAAAACTGATCGGTAAAACCGTAGCTTTCGCTTATGTCCTTTATCGGCTTGTCGGTAGAGCGTATATCTATCTCCGCCCGATGAAGCACTGCCGTTTTAATATATTTACCGATAGGTGTGCCAACCTCTGCCTTAAACTGTTTTTGCAGTGCGGACGGAGTGATGCAAAGCTTTTCAGCCAGCTCGGCGGCGGTCAGGGATATTCTGCAATTTTCGGTAATAAGGGCAATGGCCGACTCGATAAGAGGAGAGTGCTTGGCAAATTGAGAGAAATCAATGCCCGATTTAAGTATTCCCTCAAAAGCACTTTCCTGAAGTATCATTTTCAGACGAACGCTGCTTATGGGATCACCCTTTTTAAAGCATTCAATGGCCTCGTTTACCGTATCTGTCTTATTTTCCAGAACAATACATTCCTTAACCTTTGCAAACATATCCTGATAGTCGTGGCGAAGCAGGGTGAAGTGACAAAACAGCTTAAAACATTCGTCGGGGCAGGAGTAGCCGTAGTCTAATTCGGAAGGAATTATATAGATGTTCCCGGGTGTAAGGTCTATCTGCTTGCCTCGGTAGTGTATTTCGGCATAGCCGCTTTGTATGTAGTACATACGCACATAGGGCTGGCGGGCATTATCTCTGAACCAGTCTGGGGCAAGGGTCACCGTGGCAAGGCAGATTATGTTCATATTAAGTCCGGCTACGTCGCGCTGTAACATATGATTAAAATTCTGTTTGAATTTACGTTTGGTCACGCTCATTGCAAAGCCTCCCAACAGTGGTTTAAAATGTGCATATTTTCACTTAAAATGTGCATATGTTGTTTAATAATTATATGTTATATTATTATTAAAGTCAAGTATTGTACATTTTTAATAAAAAATGCTAACAACGGAGGAAGAAAAATGAAAAAGATCACCGCCATAGCTTTGGCAATAGCATTGCTTGTATCGGTTATGATAATACCCATAGCCAATACCGGCGACGCGGAAGTTACCGAACCTGTAAACCTCGCCCTTAGTGCGACAGCTACGGCTACGGATGCTAACGCAAACTATCCCGCCACCAATATCAACGACGGAGATACTTCAACCCGTTGGGCACCCGGAACCTGGAAGGCGTCTGATCTTCCTATATATATGCAGCTCAGCTGGGAAGAGGCTGTCACCTTCGATACCCTCGCCTTCGACGAATGGGATAACGGCGGAAACCGTGCTGACGGATATACCGTTTCCATCTCGGATGACGGCCTTGTATTTACCGATATATATATTCCGGTAACGGAATGGGTATTTCGGGTTGTACCGTAAAATTTTCGAAGCACTATACAGCCAAACACATCCGCGTTACCTTCACTTCGGTGTATGAAGGCGTTACCGACAACCCCACAATTACCGAGTTTGAGGTTTATTGCAATACCGCTGTAGGCGAGGACAATCTGGCAATGTTCGCAACAGCAGAAGCAATAAGCAACTATAAGGATGATTCTCACGATCTTTACGTAGGCCGTATTCAAGATGGCAACCTTAACGAGAACCACGGCGTATACGACCGCTGGACCTCCAGTGAATGGCGTGCCTCCACCCTCGCTACAACTCCTATCTGGTGTCAGTACAGGTGGGACGTTCCCGCCTCCTTCGATACGGTAGACATCTACGAATGGAAGGCACAGGGCAAATTCCGCGCAAACGAATTCCGCCTCTCGGTTTCGGACGACGGCGCATCCTTTACCGACATCTACACCGGATATGGAATCGGCCAGTGTAAGAGTATAACCCTCGATAAGGTCTATACTGCAAAATACCTTCGCATTACCTTCTATTCGGTTCTCGACGGGGTTAACGATATGCCCTGCATAAACGAGGTAGAGGTATACAACTACTCCGGCGATGCAACCATTAAAGAATTCGTTGTAGACGGTACCTACGGTTCTATAAATCACGCAACCAACACCATCATTGTCAGCGTAGATAACGTTGCCGATTATTCCTCTGCTACTCCTGTTGTAACCGTGGCAGAGGGCGCAAGCTACACCCCCACAGGAGCACAGGACCTTACAAAGCCCGTCATATACACAGTAACTGCAAAGGATAAAGTTACCACCCGTAACTATACCGTAACCCTTATGGATAAAACCTTTATAACCGATGCAATGCTCACCGATAACGGCTCTGCCGACGTAGATGCATTCGGACCCACCCCCAGTCCCTATCAGTATAACTATCAGCGTCAGGAACTGGCCGCATTCCTTCACTTCTCTATGTCTACCTTCAACGGCAACGAGTGGAGCGACGGTACCGACCCGGTTTCCACCTTCGACCTCACCACCCCCATCGAGGCTGACGAATACGTCAAGACTATGAAGGCGGCAGGCTTTAAAAAGATTATCGTAACCGCCAAGCATCACGACGGCTTCTGTATTTGGGACAGCGCCTACACCGAGTACGACATTGCTTCTACCAACTATCCCGGTGACGTTCTGGCAGAGGTTTCTGCCGCCTGCACCAAATACGGCGTAGAAATGGGCCTTTACGTATCTCCTTGGGACAGAAATGCTCCATCCTACGGATATTACGATAAAGACGGCAACCCCACCGACGAGGCTAACGATTATCTCGATTATAACGAATACTATATAAACCAGCTTGAAGAAATTCTTTCTAACCCCATTTACGGCTGTAACGGCCACTTTACCGAAATATGGCTTGACGGCGCAAAGGGTTCGGGTGCTGATGCACAGGAATACGACTTTGTAGGCTTCGTTAAGGAAATGCATAAGTGGGAAGGCACCACCGCAGGCTTCGAGGACGAACCCCTTCTTTTCGGAACCAGTTACGGAAACGTTCGCTGGATCGGAAACGAGCTTGGCGTTGCTAATGAAGAAAACTGGTCTAAGGCAAACGGAAGCTACAGCGCCTCCACAGGCCTTACCGCTACCAGCATGGGTCCCTCTATCGAATATAAGGGCACGTCCTGCAAATACGGCTATAAAGAGGGTAATTACTGGGTAGTTCCCGAGGTTGATGCCCGCATCAACTCTACCTGGTTCTGGCACGAAAATACCAAGGCCCCCAAAACCCTTGCCGCACTTAAGGAAATGTACCTCCACAGCGTAGGCCACAACTCTGCCCTTCTGCTTAACGTACCCTTAAATAACAAGGGAACTCTGGACGCAGCCATAAAGAATCGCGTGCTTGAGTGGGGCCAGAACATTCAGGCTTCCTTCCACGACAATAATATGCTCACCCGTCAGGGAGTAATTGTTTCGGCAAGCGAGGTAAGAAATAACGATATTAAATTTAAACCCTCCAACGTTGCCGACGAGGACGATACCACCTACTGGGCAGCCGAAAACGGCACAAAGACAGCCTCCCTCTACATCGACCTTGGACAGACCTCTATTTTCGATGCTGTCACACTCGAGGAGGATATTCGCTTCGGTCAGAGAATCGAAGCCTTCACCGTTTCCTATAAAAACGCTGCAGGAGTATGGATGGAATTCTCAAGCGGTACCACCATCGGCGGTAAGCGCGTAATTCTTGAAAAACCCGTTCAGGCTCAGGAGCTTCGTATCACCTTTACAGGAATGACCGCATC